>CAZXRD010000001.1:0-5760 GCA_964642465.1 uncultured Oscillospiraceae bacterium
TTTTATCTTTTCTCTCTTTCCTGCCGCCGAGCAGTGCTGCTGCCAATGGACAAGTTTTGCCGATACTTAGCCACCGTGCGCCGGGAAATCTCCACACCCCGCTTGGCCAAGGCGTCGGCGATGGCGGCGTCGCTCAGGGGCTTTGCCGGGTCTTCCCCCTGGACCAAAGCCTGGATCGCCCGCTGCACTTCCCGGGCAGAGACGCCGCCTACGCTCCGGGAGAAAAAGTACCGCAGGGGGTAGACCCGGCCGGAAAAAGCCAGGTACTTATCCCGAACCGCCCGGCTCACCGTGGACTCGTGCATTTCCACCTGGTCCGCCACATCCAACAGGGTCATGGGCCGCAGCGGCCCCGGCCCCTCTATCTGAAAAAAGTCCGGCTGCAGCGCCACAATGGCGGCGGCGCATCTCAAAAGCGTGGTTTTGCGCTGTTCTATGCTGCTTAAAAACCACCGGGCTTTCTCCAGCCGCTCCCGGAGATAGGCCTGGACCTCCGGGTCTTCCGTCTCCCGGCGCATCTGCCGGTACCGGTCGCTGAGCCCCAGCTGCGGCAATATATTGTCCTGGTACTGGATCTCTACGCCCGCCGGCGTCACCAGCACCACCAGATCCGGCACGGCATAGGCCACGGTCGCCCGCTTGCTCGCAAAGGCGGAACCGGGCCGTGGATCCAGGCGCCGGATCTGGTCACAAGCGGCCTGCACCGCTTTCACCGGCCGGCCGGTTTGCCGGGCAATGTGCCCGTACTGACCTCGGGCCACATGCGGCAAATAATGGGCCACAATCTCCAGGGCCAAAAGCCCGTCCTGGCCCTGGCGCTCCAACTGCAAGGCCAGGCAGTCAGCCAGATCCCGAGCGCCTAGCCCTGCCGGCTCCATACTGCGCAAGGCCTCCCAGGCCCGCTGAAAAGGCAGCGTCTGCAGACCCAAAGCCCGCTGCAGTTCCCCAGGGTCTTCTGGGAGATACCCCCGCTCATCCAGGCTCTGGGCCAAAAGTTCCAGGGCCCGCTCGGTCTCCCGATCCAGCCCCAGGCCCATGGCCTGGGACAACACATGCGCAATCAGGTCCTCCTCCTGCTGGGCGGCAAAGCCGGACACCGGGTCCTCTGGCGCCCGGCCGCCCCGGTAGCCCGGCAAATCGCCCCGGACCACCAAGACTGGTGCGCCTTTGGGGGGCGCCGTCACCTCCAGCAGGGGGTTTTCCAACAGGGTTTCCTCCACCCGCTGGGCCAGTTCCTCCGTACTCATTTGTAAAAGCTCCATAGACTGCTGCTGGGCCAGAGATAACCCCTGGGCAGGCTGCAAACTCAGTTCCACGGCTATCCCCCCTTTCTTTTGCTCATTATAGCAAGTTTTGTGCCAAATGTAAAAGAAAAAGCGCCCGGGCAAAGCCCGGGCGCTTCCCTTATACTTTCTTACTTCTTCAGGTTGAAGAAAGCCTTGATGCCGGGGTACTGTGCAGCGTCGTCCAGTTCCTCTTCGATGCGCAGGAGCTGGTTGTACTTGGCCACACGGTCCGTACGGCTGGGGGCGCCGGTCTTGATCTGGCCGGCGTTCATAGCTACAGCGATGTCGGCAATGGTGGTATCCTCAGTCTCGCCGGAGCGGTGGGAAACCACGGCGGTGTAACCAGCCCGGTTGGCCATCTGGATGGCGTCCAGGGTCTCGGTGAGGGTGCCGATCTGGTTGACCTTGATCAGGATGGAGTTGGCAACACCCAGCTGAATGCCCTTGGACAGGCGCTCCACGTTGGTGACAAACAGGTCGTCGCCCACCAGCTGGACACGGTCGCCAATGGCGTCGGTGAGCAGCTTCCAGCCTTCCCAATCCTCTTCGGCCACGCCGTCTTCCAGGGAGATGATGGGGTACTTGTCGGCAAAGTCCTTCCACATGGCCACCAGCTCTTCCTTGGTCATGACGGTGCCCTTCTTGGGCAGATGGTACTTCCCATCAGACTCGTCGTACCACTCGGAGGAAGCGGCGTCAATGGCGATCATAAAGTCCTCGCCGGGCTTGTAGCCAGCCATGGTAACAGCCTCTACCAGGGCCTTCAGGGCGTCCTCGTCGGCCGCCAGGTTGGGGGCATAGCCGCCCTCGTCGCCCACGCCGGTGGAGGGGGCCACCTTCTTCAGGGTGTGGAAAACTTCAGCGCACATCCGCAGGGCTTCCCGGAAGCTCTTGGCGGAGACAGGCATGATCATGAACTCCTGGATGTCCACGCTGTTGGAGGCATGGGCGCCGCCGTTGAGCACGTTCATCATGGGAACCGGCAGGGTCTTGGCATTGGCGCCGCCGATGTAGTTGTACAGGGACACGCCCAGGGCCTCAGCAGCGGCCTTGGCACAGGCCAGGGATACGCCCAGAATGGCGTTGGCGCCCAGACGGGACTTGTTGGGGGTGCCGTCCAGCTCGATGAGCATCTTGTCAATGGAGACCTGGTCCAGTACGTTCAGGCCCACCATGGCCTCGGCGATCTCGCCGTTTACATTGTCCACAGCCTTGGTCACGCCTTTGCCCATGTAGCGGTCCTTGTCCCCGTCCCGCAGCTCGCAGGCCTCAAAAATGCCGGTGGAGGCGCCGGAGGGCACAGCGGCCCGGCCCATGGTGCCGTCGTCCAGATAGACTTCCACTTCTACAGTGGGGTTGCCCCGGGAATCCAGTATCTCTCTGCCTACTACGTCTACGATTTCAAAATACTGTTTCATCTTGACTTCTCCTTTATATTTCTTTCTATGGATCTACTTCATAATCAGGGATTTACCAGTCATCTTTGCGGGTTTTTCATAGCCCATCAGATCCAGCATAGTGGGGGCAATGTCGCACAGCCGCCCGGGCTGGAGTTTTGCGTCCACCCCGCAGATGATAAAGGGCACCGGATTGGTGGTGTGGGCGGTGCAGGGGGTAACCCCGTCCGCTTCCATCATCCGGTCGGCGTTGCCATGGTCGGCCGTGACCACGGCGATGCCCCCCATGTCCTGGGTGGCTTTTACGATCTGGCCCACGCAGGCGTCCACCGTCTCCACCGCTTTCACGGCGGCGTCAAACACGCCGGTGTGGCCCACCATGTCGCAGTTGGCGAAGTTTAAAACCACCACATCGTATTTGCCGCTGCGGATCCGCTTTTCCGCCTCGTCCGCCACTTTCTGGGCGCTCATCTCCGGGATCAGGTCATAGGTGGGGAACTCTTTGGGGGAGGGGATCAGCACCCGGTCCTCGCCGGGGTAGACCTGTTCCACGCCGCCGTTGAAGAAAAAGGTCACATGGGCGTACTTCTCCGTCTCGGCGATGCGCAGCTGGGTCAGGCCCATCTTGCTGATAAACTCTCCAAAGGTGTTTTCCAAAGTCTCCGGCGGGAAGGCCACTGTGACGTTGGGCATCTTCTCGTCATACTGGGTGGTACAGACATAGTGTACCGGGAAATAGCCATTTTGCCGGACAAAGCCGTCAAAATTCGGGTTTACAAAGGTGCGGGTGATCTCCCGGGCCCGATCCGGCCGGAAGTTGGAGAAGATCACACTGTCCCCGGGGCGGATAACCCCCTGGGGATCGCACACGGTGGGCAGTACAAATTCGTCTGTCACGCCGGCGGCATAAGAGTCCTTCATGGCCTGTACCGGGTCCGGCTGTTGCTGGCCCTGGCCCAGAACCATAGCGTTATAGGCCTTTTCCACCCGGTCCCAACGGTTGTCCCGGTCCATAGCGTAAAACCGGCCCATGACCGTAGCAATCTTGCCCACACCGATCTCCTGGCACTTGGCCACAGCCTCTTCTATAAAACCCTGTCCAGAGGTGGGGGGCACGTCCCGCCCGTCCATGAAGCAGTGGAGGTAGACCTTACTGAGGCCCTGGCGCTTGGCCATCTCTAAAAATGCCCAGGTATGGGTATTGTAGCTGTGTACGCCGCCGCTGGACATGAGGCCCAGGATGTGCAGGGCGCCGCCGGAGGCCTTGCAGGCCGCCATGGCGTCCAGATAGGCGGGGTTTTCAAAAAAGCTGCCGTCGGCAATGGCGTTGGAGGTGCGGGGCAGATCCTGGAACACCACCCGGCCGGCGCCGATGTTGGTGTGGCCCACCTCGCTATTGCCGATCTGCCCCGCCGGCAGGCCCACATCCTCCCCGGATGCGGCCAGCTGGGTATGGGGATACCGGGCAAAGAGCCCGTCCAAATTGGGCGTCTGCGCTACGGAGATGGCGTTGTATTTCGACGCTGGCGCCAGCCCGTAGCCGTCCATAATAATCAGAGTCGTGGGTGTTTTCATGCGTTGTGCTCCCTAGTTCTTTGCACCAAAGGCCGTTTGCTTATTCCTGGTTGGCGGCATTGATAATGGCCGCAAAATCTACCGGTTTCAGGGAGGCGCCACCGATCAGGCCGCCGTCTACATCCGGCTGGGCCAACAGCTCTGCTGCGTTGGCGGGGTTCATGGAACCACCGTACTGGATGGTCACGCTGCGGGCCACCCGTGCGCCGTACAGCTCCCGGATGATGGCCCGGATCGCCGTGCCCACTTCCCCGGCCTGCTCTGCCGTAGCGGTCTTGCCGGTGCCAATGGCCCAAATGGGCTCATAGGCGATGACCACGTTGCGCATCTTGTCGTCCGGCACACCGGCCAAAGCGCTCTTGACCTGGAGAGCAATCAGCTCCATGGTAACGCCCATCTCCCGCTGCTCCAGGCTCTCGCCCACGCAGATAATGGGGGTGAGGCCGGCATTGATGGCGGCGTGGACTTTCTTGTTGACCAAAATATCTGTCTCCCCGTAATACTGCCGGCGCTCCGAGTGGCCGATGATCACGTACTTCACGCCCAGGTCGGTGAGCATGGCGGCGGAGACTTCCCCGGTGTAGGCGCCCTTTTCATTCTCGTTGAGATTCTCGGCGCCCACGGCCACCCGGGTATCCTTAAATACCTTGATGGCAGCAGGGATCATGGGGAAGGGCACGCAGACCACGGTCTCGCACCATTTGGCCTTGGGCACGATGGACTTCAGTTCATCGGCAAAGGGCTTGAGTTCCGAGGCCACTTTGTTCATCTTCCAGTTCCCTGCGATGATTGTCTTTCTATATTTCCTGTTCACTGCCTTTTTTCTCCCTTCTGTATGTATGCGCCCCCCGGCGCAGAAAATATGGTATCCCTTCTGCCGCCTTAGGCAGCTGCAGAAGAAAATTGCTCTGTTGCTTACACATCGCCCTCCCAGAGCCGCTGCACTGGAAGAGGGTGGATTCCCACGGGCCGCAAGGCGGCCCTCGGAATGACAGCGTCTGATAAATTACAGGGCCAAACCCTTTGCACCGGCCTTGACGCTCTGTCATTGTGAGGAGGCGCTATGCGCCCGCTTTGCTGGACCGCATCGGGGCCTCCATAGTGGAGCTGCCCGCCTTTACCCTTTACTTATCCAGCAGGCACACCACGCCGGGCAGCTCTTTGCCTTCCAGGAACTCTAAAGAAGCGCCGCCGCCGGTGGAGACGTGGTCCATCTTGTCGGCCAGGCCGAACTGCTGCACAGCCGCTGCAGAATCGCCGCCGCCGATGATGGTCACGGCCTTGCTCTTGGCCATAGACTCCGCAATGGCCCGGGTACCGCCATTGAAGTTTTTAAACTCAAACACGCCCACAGGCCCGTTCCACACAACGGTGCCGGCGTTCTGAATGATCTCGTCGTAAGCAGCCGCCGTCTTGGGGCCGATGTCCATGGCCTCCATATCAGCGGGGATCTTGTCGGCATCTACTACGGTGGCTACAGCGTCAGGGCCGTATTCCGGGGC
>CAZXRD010000001.1:5860-35775 GCA_964642465.1 uncultured Oscillospiraceae bacterium
GGATCGTCCAAAGCGCCGCCCAGCAGGGCCAGCTCCTTGGCAACCAAAAATCCGCTGACAGCAGGCAGGTAGTGGGACACGCCCTCGGTAGAGGCGTGGGCCCGGTGCACAGTGCCGAATGCGTCAGACACGTAGATGTCCGCCATAGAGGCCAGTTCCTTGGCGAAGTCGGGGTCGTTTTTCTCCTCTTCCTTGTGGAAACGCAGGTTCTCCAGCAGCATGATCTGCCCGGGCTGCAGCGCCGCCGCCTTGGCCTTGGCGTCGGGGCCGATCACATCGGCCGCCATAATCACATCCTGGCCCAGCAACTGGGACAACCGGTCAGCCACGACCTTCAGAGAGAGGCTCTCTTTCCACTCCCCCTTGGGCCGGCCCAGGTGGGAGCAGGCAATGACCGCAGCGCCGTTGCGCAGCAGGTACTGGATGGTGGGCAGGGAGGCCACAATGCGCTTGTCATCGGTGATCACGCCGGTCTCCTTGTCCAGGGGCACGTTAAAATCGCAGCGGAGCAGGACTTTTTTGCCGTTTACAGCAATGTCTTCTACGGATTTCTTGTTGTAATTCATAGCTTCTGCCTCCAAATTAAAATTCTTTATTTTCTCGTTTCTATATCCACGCTGCCCATCTCGCCTTCCCCCAAAAGGCCGGGAAAGCCCTGTTGGCGCAGCGCCTCATAGCACAAAATGGCCACGGAATTGGCCAGGTTCAAGCTCCTGGCCTCCGAGCGCATAGGCAGCCGCAGGCACCGGTCCCGATACCGCTCCCGCAGTTCCAGCGGCAGGCCGGCAGTCTCCTTGCCGAACATCAACCAAACTTCCTCCCCCGTCAGGTCCGCCTGGGTATAGGGCCGGGGGGCTTTCGTTGTCGCCAAAAAGATATTCGGATTCGGGTTTTCCCGGAAGAAAGCCGCCGTGTCCGGATACATACGCAGATCCACCATGGGCCAGTAGTCCAGCCCCGCCCGCTTCACCGCCCGGTCGGACACCTCAAAACCCAGGGGGCCGATCAGATGCAGGCGTGCGCCGGTAGCAGTGCAGGTTCTGGCGATATTGCCACAGTTTTGGGGAATTTCCGGCTCATGCAGCACAATGTGTATCACAAAAAACCACTCCTTCCCCAGCTCTACCATTGTATGCCCAGGCCGGGTTTTTTGCAATATGCATAAAATACAGAAAAAAATACGATTTTCTTGTTGTATTATATGCTTTTCCCCATTTTTATGAAAAATGCAGTTTGCTTTCTGGAAAAGGACTGGTTGCATATTCCGCCGCAATCCAGTATAATAGACGCATACTGGACCAAAGGCCGTTTTTCGGCCCTGCCGTCCATCTTATACCGGCCCGCCGTCCGCCGCAAGGGCGGCCGCCGCCTGCCTGGGAATTGTTCCGCCGGGCGGCTCGGGAGGAGACCATGAACAATGTACTCTATGTGGTGATCCCCTGCTACAACGAGGAAGAAGTCCTGCCGGAGACCACCCGGCGTCTGAAAGAGCACATGGCCGGCCTGATTGCCGCCGGCAAGATCAGCCCCAAAAGCCATGTCGTCCTGGTGAACGACGGGTCTAAGGACAAGACCTGGGAGCTGATCACCCAGATCCACGAAAGCGACCCCCTGTTTTCCGGGGTCTGCCTCAGCCGGAACCGGGGCCATCAAAACGCCCTGTTGGCCGGCCTGATGACCGTCCGGGACATGGCGGACATGTACATCTCTATGGACGCCGACCTGCAGGACGACATCAATGCCATGGGCGCCATGGTGGATAAGTTCCTGGAGGGGTACGACGTGGTCTACGGCGTCCGCTCCAAGCGGGAGAAAGACAGTTTCTTCAAGCGGTTCACCGCCGAGGGGTTTTACAAGCTCATCAACGCCATGGGCGGTGAGGTGGTGTTCAACCACGCCGACTACCGGCTGCTGTCCAACCGGGCCTTAAACGCCCTGTCCGGCTACAAAGAGGTCAACCTGTTCCTCCGGGGCATCATCCCCATGATCGGCTATAAGTCCACCGTGGTGACCTACGAGCGGGGGGAGCGCTTTGCCGGGGAGAGCAAATATCCTTTAAAAAAGATGCTGTCCTTTGCCGCCGACGGAATCACCTCTCTCAGCTCCAAGCCCTTAAAACTCATCACTGTGGTCGGGTTCATCTCCCTATTTCTCAGCTTTGCCCTACTGGTGTTCTCCGTGATCCGGGCCATCTGCGGCTACACCATGCTAAACTGGAAGATTCCCACCATCTCCATCTGGGCCGCCTGCGGCTTTATCCTCATCGGCATGGGGATTGTGGGAGAATACGTGGGCAAGATCTATCTGGAAACCAAGGGCCGGCCCCGGTATTTCATCGAGAGTTTTCTTCACGAGGACAAAGACCAATAAAACCGCTCTGGGCGCAGCTAAAGCTGCGCCCCATCTTTTTATAAAAAGGGACAGGCAAGCGCCTGTCCCTTTTCCCTTTATTTTACTTTCAGCGTCCAGCCGTACTTATCCTCCAGCTGGCCCCACTGGATGCCCACCAGGGTGTCATACAGCTTCTGGGTTACAGGGCCAATCTGGCCGCCGCAGACGCCGTAGTCCTTGCCCCCGTAAGCGATCTCCCCAATGGGGGACACAACCGCCGCCGTACCGGTGCCCCAAGCCTCTTCCAGGTCACCGTTGGAGGCCGCCTCCATCAGCTCATCCACAGAGAGCAGCCGCTCTTCCACGGTATAGCCCCAGTCCTCCAGGATCTCCAGGCAGGACTTCCGGGTGATGCCCGGCAGCACGGAACCGGTGAGCTCCGGGGTGACAATCTTCCCTTTGATCTTGAACATCACGTTCATGCTGCCCACTTCTTCGATGTACTTCCGCTCTACACCGTCCAGCCACAGCACCTGGGAGAAGCCCTGCTCCTCCGCCCGCTCGCCGGCGCGGATGGATGCGGCATAGTTGCCGCCGCACTTGGTGTAGCCGGTGCCGCCCCGGACCGCCCGCACGTCCTGAGACTCAATCATGATTTTCACCGGGTTGATCCCCTCGGCATAGTAGGCGTCCACCGGGCAGGCAATGATAATAAACAAATAGGTGTGGGAGGCATGTACGCCCAAATGGGGGTCTGTGGCAATAATAAAGGGCCGGATATACAGAGAGGTCCCCGGCGCAGAGGGCACCCAGTCCGCCTCCACCTCCACAAACTTGACAATGGCGTCCAGCACCTCGTCCTCGTCCATCTGGGGGATGCACATCCGGTCTGCCGAGCGGTTCATCCGGCGGACGTTTTCCATGGGCCGGGACAGCTGCACCGTCCCATCGGCGGTGCGATAGGCCTTCATCCCCTCAAAAATTTCCTGGGCATAGTGAAATACCATGGCAGACGGGTCCAAGCACAGAGGGGCATAGGGCACAATGCGCTTATCGTGCCAGCCCTTCTCCCGGCTGTAGCTCATCAAGAACATATGGTCCGTAAAATAGGTCCCAAAGGGGATGCCCTTTACATTGGGTTTTTCCTTGGGATGTTTGGTCAGTTCGATGCGGATGTCTTCCATGGCAAAGCCCTCTTTACTCTAAATTTGGTAGAAATTATAGCACGATTTCCCCATCTATGCAAGCCCCCGGAACAAACCCTTTCCTATTTTTCCCCGCCGGCACAATTGGATAAAAAAATCCCCATGCCCAAGGGCATGGGGATAAAGTTTGGGGGAAAATCCGGCAATCTCTATGCGTAGAATGCGTGATTGCCGATGTTCATCACAAAGGTGCAGTTGTTGACAAACCAGCTGTACCCTGCAATAGAGGGGTTAAAGAAGTACAGGGCGTTTCCCGCCACATTATACCCTTCCAATGCCAACTTTGCCGCTACAACCGCCTCTGCCGGAGGTGTGCAGTAAATGCTCTCGTAGGATATAGAGCTAAACTGTCCCCGCTGGAAGATCACGTCGTAAATGGTGTCCGGGAACCGGGGGTCAGCCACCCGGTTTAAGACAACGTTGCCCACAGCAATCATGCCTTCCAGGCTCTCACTACCGGCCTCGCAGTAAATAATCCGAGACAGCCACAGCAGGTCGTCTGCGTCATAATAGCTGTCGCCGGACTGGATATACCCTTCGCCGCTGGTGATGTAAACGGCGGTCTCTTCTGCATCCCAGACCAGGCTGGCATTGAAGACTTTGATCAGCTCTCGCACCGGCACCATGGTCAAGTCGTTGACCAGCTGCACTTGGTGCTCCGTATAGAGGTAACGGCCATTGGCGACCATATAATCCCCATGCACAGGAACCTCTAAGCTGAGCCCTTCTGCTGTGACAGTGGCGGTCCGGGTCTCCCCATTCCAGCCGACAGCCACATCTCCACCGCCCAGGGCATCGCAAACTGCCCGCAGCGGCACATAGGTAGTCTCATTGATGAGGGTACCTTCACAAGTTTCTAACAGCTCGCCGTCTAAGTATATTTCAATTTCTTCCGTCGGGTTTTCTTCTGTTTCAACGGCATATGCGCTCATTCCGGCAAACAAACCAACCAGAATCGTTAGGAGGAGAAAAATGCATAGCTTTTTTCTCACAAGTAGCACCTCCTTTCTTGTGTCCGAAAAACCTGTGTCTCTATATTCAGTTGTCAATCCTGTCACACGGCCGAAAAATTTTCCCCCACCGCCGGCGTCCCGGCGGCGGTTTCATCGGTCCGCTTCCCCCACTTTGTTGACAGGCGTGCCGGCTGAATTTTCCAACCACTGGATAATTCGCCTATAGCATATTATTTATTATTACCCAAATTGTGCAAAAAATAAAGCCCTTTTTGATTTTTTGGCTATCTGAATAAAAAAGCCGCCATTCCTTTAGTGAAAATAGGAATGGCAGCCATATTTTTTACCAGTTTTTGTGCGATTTGCTTCCTTATTTTACCGTCCATTTGTGGGGGATATGCCAAATGTTGTCTGCGTACTCGCTGACGCTCCGGTCGGCATCAAAAATGTAGGACCGGGCAATGTTCCGCAGCGCCATCTGGTTCCAGGTCGTTTGATCCCGGTAATCCGCCAGCATTTTTTTGTGGGTCTCCGCATAGCTGCGGAAATCTTTCAGCAGGAGGTAGGGATCCGCCTGGCCGCCGTCCCCAAACAGGAGCTTGTTGACAATCTCCTGGTAGGAGACGCCGTCGGAAAAGCCCGCCTGGAAATGGTCCAAAATCCGATGGATCTCCGGATCCTGGGAGTGGATGGCCACGGGATTATACCCGCCGGCCAGCACAGCTTCCGCCTCCGGAGCGGTAAGGCCAAAGAGATACATATTTTGATCGCCCAAAATATCGTGCATCTCCACATTGGCACCGTCCAGGGTGCCAATGGTAATGGCCCCGTTGGCCATGAATTTCATATTCCCCGTGCCGGAGGCTTCCTTCCCCGCCGTGGAGATCTGCTGGGAAACCTCCGCCGCCGGCATCAGCTGCTCCGCTAAGGACACGCAGTAGTTCTCCAGGAAGTGGACGGAGAGTTTCCCTTTGCACACAGGGTCGTTGTTGATCTCCTTGGCAATGGAGCAGATGAGCCGGATGATCTCCTTAGCCATATGGTAGCCGGCGGCGGCCTTTGCGCCGAAGAGGAAGGTCACCGGCTGGAAGTCCATATTGGGGTCGTCATGGAGCTTGTTATACAGCAGGCAGATGTTCATGACGTTTAGCAGCTGCCGCTTGTACTCATGGAGCCGTTTCACCTGCACGTCAAAGACGCTGTCCGGGTCTAAGGCAATGCCCGCTACCCGCTGGATATACTGGGCAAAGCGGACCTTGTTTTCCCGCTTCACCTGGGCCAGCCGTTCCAGGGCCGCCTTGTCCTCTGTATACTGTTCCAACCCGGCTAAGTCCTTGGACCGGACCAGGTACTGGTCCGAGCCCAACAGGTCGCAAATCAAATGGTGCAGGCCGGGGTTGGCCTGGGCCATCCACCGCCGGTGGTCAATGCCGTTGGTCACATTTAAGAATTTGTCCGGCATCATGGCATAGGCGTCTTTAAAGAGCTGGGTCTTTAAAATATTGGTGTGCAGGGCCGAGACCCCGTTTACCGCATAGCAGGCGCAGAGGCACAGATTGGTCATATAGACCTCCCCGTCCCAGATGATGGCCAGGCCCGCCACTTTGCTCATGTCCCCGTGGAAAAATTCCCGGAGCTTTGCCTCCCAACGGTGGGCGATCTCCTGGATGATGGTCCAGATCCGGGGCAGCAGCCGCTGGATCAGGGACTGGTGCCAGTGCTCCAGCGCCTCCGCCAGGACCGTGTGGTTGGTGTAGGCCACACAATGGGTCACAATGTCCCAGGCCTCATCCCAGTCCAAGCCGTCCTCATCCAACAGCACCCGCATCAGCTCCGGAATCACCAGGGTGGGGTGGGTGTCGTTGATCTGGAACACATGGTGCTTGGCAAAGTTGCGCACCGTGAGTTCCTTAGCCCTATGCCGCCGCAGCACGGATTGCACCGTGGCGGAGACAAAGAAATACTGCTGCTTTAAGCGCAGGGATTTCCCCTCCGGATGGTTGTCGTCGGGATAGAGGACCTTGGTAATCACTTCCGCCATGGCCCGCTGTTCCACCGCTTTTAAGTACTCGCCCCGGGAGAACAGGGACATATCCAGGGAGTCCGGAGACCGGGCGTCCCACAGGCGCAGGGTGTTCACTTTATCTGTGTTGTAGCCGGCAATGAGCATATCCCGGGGCACGGCAATCACTGGCACATAGTCCTTGTAGTGGACCCGCATCCGGCCACAGCCGTCCCAATAGGTCTCCACCGTGCCGTCGAATTTGATCTCCACCTCTTCGTCCGGCTGGGTGAACAGCCAGCTCTGCCCTTTGTCCAGCCAGCTGTCCGGCAGCTCTACCTGGGCCCCGTCGATAATCTTCTGGCGGAACACCCCCAGCTCATAGCAGATGGAATAGCCCGTGGCCGGGATCTCCAAGGTGGTCATGCTGTCTAAGTAACAGGCGGCCAGCCGGCCCAGGCCCCCGTTGCCCAGGGCGGCGTCCGGCTCCTCTTCAAACACAGTGTCCGGGTCAAAGCCCAACTCCGCCACCGCCTGGCGCAAGGGCTCCAGCAGCCCCAGATTAAAGGCGTTTTTGGCCAGGCTCCGGCCGATCAGAAATTCCATAGAGAGGTAGTGCAGTTCCCGCTTTTGGGGCCTTGTCTCCTCCTTATATCTCTCCTGCCGCTGGGTCATCTGGTCCCGCACCAGCATCGCCGCTGCGCCCCAGATGTGGGCCGGACCGGCCTCAGACACGTCCCGGCCGTAGTTTTGCCGCAGATATTTTTTTAATTCCTCCGTGAGGTTGGAAACAGTATAGTCGCTCATAAGATTCCCCGTATTTCCTTATAGATTTCCACATATGCCTTGGCAGAGCGCCCCCATGTAAAGTCCGCCGTCATCGCCCGGTGGATCATGGCGTCCCGCCGCTGCTTATCATACCACACCTCCAGCCCGGCGTCCAGCGCCCCCAGCATGCCGGAGACGGTGTAGTCGTAGAAGGCAAAGCCGTTGGCATCCTCCGCCGGATGGGGGATCACCGTATCCCGCAGGCCGCCGGTGCTGCGCACAATGGGCAGAGCCCCGTACCGCATGGCGATCATCTGGCTCAGGCCGCAGGGCTCGCTTTTGGAGGGCATCAGGAATAAGTCTGCCGCCGCATACAGCTTCCGGGACAGGGACCCGGAGTAGAGGATATTGGCGGAAAACCGCCTGGCAAATTCCCGCTGGGCCCAGCGGAAGGCCTCCTCATACTGCCAATCCCCCGTGCCCAGCACCACCATCTGCAGGTTCTTGGACATAATGGCGTGGATCCCCTGGGTCACCAGATCAAACCCCTTGTGCCCCACCAGCCGGGAGATACACACCAGCATAGGCACATCCCCGTCGCTCTGTAGGCCGAACATCCGCTGGAGCTCCAGCTTATTATAGACCTTTTTGCCCGGCGCCTTGGCGGAATAGTTCCGGTACAGGCTCTCGTCTGTGGCCGGGTTGTAATCCTCCGTATCGATGCCGTTGAGGATACCCCGGAGTTTGTGGGCATTTTCCCGGATCACCTGGTGCAAACCGCAGCCGTAGTAGGGATCCTGGAGCTCCTGGGCGTAAGTGGGACTCACGGTGGTGACGGCGTCGGCCATATAGATGGCCCCCTTCATCAGGTCCACGTCCCCCTCGTAGGCCATGCGCCCGTCCGCCAGCAGCTGCCGGGGCAGGCCAAACAGGTCCTCCATGGTTTCGGGGCCAAAGCGCCCCTGGTATTCTATGTTGTGGATGGTAAAAATGGTGCGGATATCGTGATAAAAGGGGTCCTGGCTCTGGCGGATATAGACGGGGATCAGAGCCGTCTGCCAGTCGTTGCAGTGGACCACATCCGGCTTCCACCCCTCCAGCAGGGGCAGCAGCTGGAACACCGCCTTGGAAAAAAAGCCAAACCGCTCCCCATCGTCATAATGGCCGTAAATGGGGCTGCGCTTGAAATAGTACTCGTTGTCGATAAAATAGTAGGTGACGCCTTTGTGCTCCAGCTTAAACAGGCCGCAGTATTGCCGCCGCCAGGACAAAAACACATAGGTGTACATGATAAATGTCATCTGGCTGCGCCACTCGTCCCCAATGCCCTCGTACAGAGGCAGGATGACCCGGGCGTCCACCCCCTCTTTTGTCAGGGCAGCGGGCAGGCTTCCCGCCACATCCGCCAGGCCGCCTGTCTTCACAAAGGGAACCGCCTCTGAAGCCGCATACAGTACCTTCATATTTTCTCCCCCTTTTCCATGGGTAATTCCACGGGCCGCCGGTTAAACCCGTTCCCCTTTTGCAATAACCACCGGGTAGCTCTTGTGTCCGGTCATTTCTACGCCGGCGCTGACTTCCACATTCTTATCCGTCACCACATAGGACAGTTTCGCCCCAGGCCCGATGACGGTGTCCTGCATCAGGATACAGTTTTTCAAATGGGCGTCATGGCCCACTTTCACGCCCCGGAAGAGGATGCAGTTTTCCACCTCTCCCTCGATCTGGCAGCCATCCGCCACCAGGGAATTGCGGGAGATCGCCCCCACCGAGTAATAGGCGGAGGTATCCCCCCGGGATTTGGTCAAAATCGGCCGCTCCGGGTTGAACAGCGCCCAGCGCACATCCCGGTCTAAAAGGTCCATATTGCTGCTGTAGTAATCCTGCATGGTGTGGATGGCGGCGGAGTAACCGTCAAACTGGTAGAGCCCCACTTTCAGCCGGCCCATCTGCCGCTGGAGCACGTCTGCCGTCAGGCTGTACATTTTCCGCTCGGCACACTCTCCCATCAGGTCCAGAAGCAGCGCTTTGGAGAGGATATAGATCTCCAGGCTCCTGCAGCTCAGCCGCCGGCTGCGGGTGGGCTCACAGACGATATCTGTTGCAAACTGGGGGTCTTCCCCTGGAATAAAGTAGTTGAACTTGGGCGAGGACATGCCCGTATCCCGGGTGCAAATCGCCAAGATGTCCGCCTTTGTATCCACAAACTGGGCAAACGCCGGCCGCAGGTCGATGTTTAGGGCGATGTTCCCGTTGGAGAGCATCACATAGTCCTGGCGGATCCCCTCTACATAGTCCCGCACGGCGTTTAACGCATCCATACGCCCCCGATACTCGCTGCCGCCGGAATCTGCGTAGCCGAAGGGGGGCAGCAGCTTCAGCCCGCCGATGCGCCGGTTCAAATCCCAGCCCCGGCCGGCGCCCAAATGGTCCATCAGGGACTGGTAAGCGGCCTTCATAATCACGCCCACATCGCTCATGCCCGCATTCACCATGTTGGACAGGGCAAAGTCAATCAGGCGGTAGCGGCCGCCAAAGGGCATGGAGGACACGGTGCGGTGCCTGGCTAAGGTCTGCATATTCCCGCCGATGCCATAGGAAAAGATAATGCCGTGCACACTGACTAACATATCTGTGCCCCCTCTCCCACACTGCGGGCCACAATGGCCTTGGGCTTAATCACGGCCCCGGCCCCAATTTGAATGTTGGCCGCACAAGTCGCCAGACCCCATTCCTCTGTTTCACAGGCGCTGGGCTCTGCGCCGATCACTGCATTTTCTCCCACATAGGTATTTTCCGCCACAATCGCATAGTAGACTTTGGCGCCCTTTTCCACATGGACGCCGGGCATTAAAATGCTGTAGCGGATGTCCGCCCCCTCTTCCACAACTACGGAGTTAAAGAGCACCGAGTTTTCCACGCTGCCCATGATCTCGCAGCCCTCGGTCACGATGCTGTGGCTGATGCTGGCCCGGGGGCCGGTATAGTGGGGCGGCTGGGCCGGGCTTTTGAAGTAAATAGGCCAGCGCTGGTCAAACAAATCCAGCTTTTGGGCGGAGAGCATGTCCATATTGGCGTCCCACAGGCTCTCCAGGGTACCCACGTCCTTCCAGTAGCCGGAAAATTTGTAGACCCGCAGCTTTTCCCCGCTTTGCAGCATGTGGGGCAGCACGTTTTTGCCAAAGTCATTTTCCGAATCCGGATCCTGCTCGTCCAGCTCCAGATAGTGGAACAGCGCCTCCCGGCTGAACACATAGATACCCATGGACACCAGGCCGCTTTTGGGGTGTTCCGGCTTCTCCTCAAACTCGTAGATGTTGCCGTCCTCGTCTGCATTGATGACGCCAAACCGGGACGCCTCCCGCAGGGGGACCTCCATGGCGGCGATGGTGCAGGCTGCCCCGCTCCACCGGTGCTCCAGGATCATCTTCGAGTAATCCATCTTATAAATGTGGTCGCCGCTTAAAATCAGCACATAGTCCGGATCATACAGCCGGATAAAGTCCAAATTCTGATAGATGGCATTGGCGGTGCCCTTGTACCAACCGCCGCCGCCGGAGGTCATATAGGGCGGCAGGATATGTACGCCGCCGTCCGCCCGGTCCAAATCCCAGGCCTGGCCGCTGCCGATATAGCTGTTGAGCTCCAGCGGCTGGTACTGGGTCAGGACCCCCACTGTGGTGATGCCGGAATTGACGCAATTGGACAAGGGAAAATCGATAATCCGGTATTTCCCACCAAAGGGCACGGCGGGCTTGGCCACCCGGCTGGTCAAGACCCGCAGCCGGGATCCCTGGCCGCCGGCCAGCAGCATAGCAATGCATTCTTTCTTCATACGCTTCTCCCCTTCCTTCTACCTGCCTGGCACAGTTTAGCGCTTCCGGAGAAACACGGCAGAAAGGGGGGCCAGCTGGAGGGACAGGGAGAACGGGCGGCTGTGGCAGGGTTCGGGCTTTGCCGTCAGCGACAGGTTCCTCACGCCGCTGCCTCCATATTTCTTTAGGTCCGTGTTTAACACTTCTTTATATTTACCGGGCTCATCCACACCCAGCAGGTAATTCTCATATCCGGCAGCCGCAAAATTGAAAATACAGATGAGGCTCTCTCCCGCCTGGTTTTTCCGGATAAAGGCCGCCACATTCCGCTCATTGTCGTCAGGGGAGATCCAGGTGAAGCCCTGCCAGTCAAAGTCGATCTCCCAGAGCTCGCTGTTTTCCAAGTAGAACTGGCCGGCGGCTTTGAAAAAGCCCTGGAGCCGTTTTTTCTCCGGATGCCAGTTGGTCTCATCCCAGTCCAGGCTCCGGGTAAAGTCCCACTCCGCCTCCTGGCCGAATTCCATGCCCATGAAGGAGAGCTTTTTCCCCGGGCTGGCCAGCATATAGGCGTACAGCAGGCGCAGGCCCGCCAGCTTCTGGTCCATACCGCCGGGCATCTTGGTGTACATGGAGCCTTTCATATGGACCACTTCGTCATGGGACAGGGGCAAAATAAAGTTCTCTGAAAAGGCGTACATCAGCGGGAAGGTAAGATCCCGGTGATTGAACTGCCGGAAATAGGGGTCCAGCTTTACATAGTGGAGCACGTCGTTCATCCAGCCCATGTTCCACTTTAAGTTAAAGCCTAGGCCGCCCATATAGGGGGGCTTGGTCACCAGGGGCCAGGCGGTGGACTCCTCGGCAATCATCAAAATGCTCTCGTCAAAGCCAAAGGCCGCCTGGTTCAGCCGGGCAAAGAACTCCACTGCATCCAGGTTTTCATGGCCGCCGTGGCGGTTGGGGGTCCACTGCCCCCCTTGCTTGCCGTAGTCCAAATACAGCATGGAGGCCACGGCGTCCACCCGCAGGCCGTCCACATGGTACTGCTCCAGCCAAAACAGGGCCGAGGAGATGAGGAAGCTGCTCACCGGCCCCCGGGCGTAATCAAAAATCCGGGTCCCCCACTCCGGGTGCTCGCTGTTTTTGGGATCCTGCCCCTCATAGCAGCGGGTGCCGTCAAACTCCACCAGGCCATGGGGGTCCTTGGGGAAATGGGCGGGCACCCAGTCCAAAATCACGCCCAGCCCCGCCATATGGCATTGGTCGATCAGGTACATTAGGTCGTGGGGCGTGCCGTAGCGGGAGGTGGCGGCAAAATACCCGGTGCACTGATAGCCCCAGGAGGCGTCCAGGGGGTACTCCGTCAGAGGCATAAACTCCACATGGGTGTAGCCCATGCTCTTGGCATAGGGCACCAGAAGGTCCGCCGTCTCCCGGTAGGTGAGATAGCTCCCGTCCGCCTTCCGCCGCCAGGAGCCGATATCCACTTCATAAATGTTCAAAGGCGAGCTGTACACCAGGTGCTTTTTCCGCTGCTTCAGCCAGGCTTCGTCATGCCACTGGTACCCTGTGATGTCGTATAGCTTAGAGGCGGTGCCGGGGCGGGTCTCGCTGTGATAGGCGTAGGGGTCCGCTTTGTAAAGGAGCTGTCCATCCCTGGCCCGGATGGCATATTTATAGTTGTCATACTGCTTGGCCCCCTCTACCCGGGCCTGCCAAAACTCCCCCACCTTTTCCATGGGGTTTTTCTCCACGTCCCAGTCGTTAAATTCCCCCACCACGGAGACGGATACGGCGTTGGGCGCCCAGACCCGGAACGACGCCCCCTCTTCGTCTACAGCCGAGCCTAAAAATGCGCCGGCGTGGCTGTCCGTCCCCTCTTGAAATAGATATTCGTGGTATGTAAGCGCCTCTAAAGATTTCATGGTTTTTCCACCCTTTCCTTTTGTTCAGCTCGCCAATCTATGCGCAAAAAACGGCCTACGGTGCAGCCATAAGCTGTCCGGGGCCGTCTTCAAAAATCCGGTAAACAAAAGCTGCAAAACCCGAATTATCCCATCTCTCTTCTGTTAGCCTTATTTTACCACAGCAGCTTGCTACAGGGCAACGAAATTGTTTGTCTCTTTATGTAGAAAAAGCACCGGCTACCCCGTTCCCTTTTTCTATTTTTTCGTATAAGAGGCACGCTTCCCCTAAAATATGGAGATTTTTTGTAATTGCACACAGCCAAAAAACAGGGGATTTCCGAATTATTGTATAAAATGACTACTTCTAAATCGAGAAAAATGGTGCTATAATGACCTCGAAATTTATGTAGGGGCGTATTCCATGAAATCCAATGTCTATGCAGCAGAATACTTTTACTTTTTTAGCTTTGCTTATTATTTTAGCAAGGCTTATTTGTGTTTCTCTGCAGACAGGATGCCGCTTTCCGCATAATCCAAAAAACAGGCATGTATGGCTCCGCAGTGAAACGCTGCGGAGCTTTTTTTCCGCCCGTTTCCCTGCAAAGCCTCAAAAAGCATATTAGGAGGGAATACCAATGGTTGTAATTTTAAAGAACAATCCAGACAAACGGCAGTTGGAGAACCTGGTGGCCTGGCTGAAGAGTATGAACATCGAGATCCACGCCACCTACGGTAAGATGCAGACCATCCTGGGCCTGGTGGGGGATACCTCCCAGGTGGACATTGACCTGCTCAAGGCCCTGGACATTGTGGAGGACGTCAAGCGCATCCAGGAGCCCTACAAAGACGCCAACCGGAAGTTCCACCCGGACAACACCCTGATCCAGGTGGGCGAGGCCGTGTTCGGCGACGGCAGCTGCCCCATCATTGCCGGCCCCTGCTCCGTGGAGACAGAGGAGCAGATCACCTATGTGGCCCAGTGCGTGAAAGCCTCCGGCGCCAAACTGCTCCGGGGCGGCGCATACAAGCCCCGCACCTCCCCCTACGCCTTCCAGGGTCTGGGCACCGAGGGCATTAAGCTCCTGCTGGAGGCCAAGAAAGAGACGGGCCTGCCCATCGTTACAGAGCTGATGGACATCTCCCACTTAGACGAGTTTGCCGAGGTGGACGTGATCCAGATCGGCGCCCGGAACATGCAGAACTTCGAGCTCTTAAAGGAGATCGGCCACTGCGGCAAGCCCATCCTCTTAAAGCGGGGCCTTGCCAACACCCTCCAGGAGCTGCTGATGAGCGCCGAGTACATCATGTCCGGCGGCAACCACCAGATCATCCTCTGCGAGCGGGGCATCCGCACCTTTGAAACCGCCACCCGGAACACCCTGGACCTGTCCGCCGTGCCCATGCTCAAGCGTATGACCCACCTGCCCATCGTGGTGGACCCCAGCCATGCCTGCGGCATCTCCTGGATGGTAAAGCCCATGGCCATGGCCGCCGCCGCCTGCGGGGCGGACGGTCTGATGATCGAGGTCCACAACGACCCGCCCCACGCCCTTTGCGACGGGGCCCAATCCGTCACGCCGGAGGCCTTTGACGACATTGCCAAGGCGGTGCGCCAGATCGTGCCCCTGGCCTACAAAGAGTAAGGGGGAGGCAGAACCATGAAGATTGCTGTCATCGGCCTGGGCCTTATCGGCGGGTCCATTGCCAAGGCCCTAAAGGCCTTTACCGACCACGAAGTTTTGGGCGCCGACCTGCGGGAGGAAGTGGAGTGCCGAGCCATGCTGGTAGACGCCATCGACCAGCGCCTCACCTTGGACGATCTGGGCCAGTGCGACATGGTCTTTCTGGCCGTCTATCCCCAGGGGCTGTTGGACTACCTGCGGGAAAACGGCAGCCGGTTTAAGCCCGGCGCCGTGGTGCTGGACACCTGCGGCGTGAAGTGCGCCGTCTGTCCGGAGGCGGAGCGGATCGCCAAGGAAAACGGCTTTGTCTTCATCGGCGCCCACCCCATGGCCGGTGTGGAGCACGCCGGCTTCAATGCCAGCCAGGGGGATATGTTCCAGGGCGCCTCTATGATTTTGACGCCCCCCACCGGCACTCCCATCCAGGTGGTGGACCAGGTCAAGCAGCTGTGCCTGCGCCTGGGCTTTGCCCAGGCGGTGATCACCACCCCGGAACACCACGACGCCATGATCGCCTACACCTCCCAACTGGCCCACGTGGTCTCCAGCGCCTATGTGCGCACGCCCAAGGCCTTGGAGCACCGGGGTTTTTCCGCCGGCAGCTACCATGACATGACCCGGGTGGCCACGCTGGATGAAAACCTGTGGACGGAGCTGTTTTTGGACAACCAGGCCGCCCTGACCGAGGAAGTGAACCAGCTCATCAGCCGACTCACCCAGTACCGGGACGCCATCGCCCAAGGGGACCGGGAGACTCTCCACACCCTGCTGCGGGAGGGCCGCCTGCAAAAACTCCGGGCCGACGGGAAGGAGCTATAATATCATGAAGAGCCTCAACATCGCCGTAGACAAACCCTATACCGTCCAGGTGGGCCGGGGCCTGCTGGCCGGCTGCGGCCAAGCCGTCGCCGCCGTCCACGCCCCCTGCACCGCCGCCATTTTGACAGACGACACGGTGGACGGCCTCTACGCCGCCCCGGTCCAGGCCAGCCTTCAGGAGGCGGGCTTTACCGTCTGCAAATACGTCTTCCCCCACGGGGAGGCTAGCAAGACCATGGACACCGCCGTGGACATGGTGAATTTCCTGGCCCAGCAGCACCTGACCCGCACCGACCTGGTCATCGCCCTGGGCGGCGGCGTGGTGGGGGACCTGGCCGGTTTTGCCGCCGCCATCTATCTGCGGGGCATCGACTTTGTGCAGATCCCCACCACCTTTTTAGCCGCTATTGACTCCTCCGTGGGCGGCAAGACTGCCGTGGACCTGGCTGCCGGGAAAAACCTGGCCGGCGCCTTCCACCAGCCGGTGCTGGTGCTCTGCGACGTGGACACCCTGGACACCCTGCCGGAGGCCTATTTTGCCGACGGCATTGCTGAGGCCATTAAGACCGGGGTCCTGTTTGACCCGGACCTTTTTTCAAAAATGGAGTCCGGCGCCTTCCGCCAGGACTTAGAGGCCGTTATCGCCCGCTGCGTGGAGCTGAAGGGCCAAGTGGTGGCCCAGGACGAGTTTGACAACGGGGAACGGCAGAAGTTAAACTTCGGCCACACCTTTGGCCACGCCATAGAAAAGTGCAGCCAAATGACCATCACCCACGGCCACGCCGTTTCCATGGGCATGGTCATCGTCACCCGGGCGTCCGAGGCCATGGGCATTACCAAAACGCCCTTTTTGGGCCGGCTCACCGCCGCCCTCACCAAAAACGGCCTGCCCGTCACCTGCCCCTATGGGGCCAAGGAACTGTGCGCCGCCGCCGGCAGCGACAAAAAGCGCCGGGGGCAAAAGCTCTCCCTAGTGGTCCCCATTGCCATTGGCAATTGCCAGCTCTACACCATTGAGCTCCCCGCTCTGGAGGGCTTTGCCGCCTGCGGCTTAGACGCATAAAGGGAGGCCGAGCATGGACATCGCCATCACCCCCCGCCCCCTCACCGGGACCATCCGGGCCATCTCTTCCAAATCCGACGCCCACCGCTGCCTGATTGCAGCCGCCCTGTGCCAGGCGCCCACGGTGGTCCATATCCCGGACCTGTCCCAGGATATCCGGGCCACCATAGATTGCCTCCGGGCCCTGGGGGCTACAGTCACCATCCAGGCCAAGGGCGATATTTTGGTACAGCCCGGCCCCGCTGCCCCCGCCCCCCACCTGGACTGTGGGGAAAGCGGGTCCACCCTCCGTTTCCTCCTGCCGGTGGCCGCCGCCCTGGCAAAGGCCCCCACCTTTTCCGGCCGGGGCCGCCTGCCGGACCGGCCGGTAACCGAGCTGCGGCAGGCGATGGAGGCCCACGGCTGCCGCTTTTCCGCACCGAAGCTCCCCTTCACCCTCTCCGGCGAGCTTTCTAGCGGGGAGTACGTCCTGCCGGGCAATGTGAGCTCCCAGTACATCACCGGCCTGCTCATGGCCCTGCCCCTGCTGGAGGGGTCGAGCTACATCCGTCTCACCTCCCCCTTGGAGTCGGCGGGCTATGTGGCCATGACCCGGCGGACCCTGGAGCGCTTTTCTATAGAGACCCAAGCCGTGTCCGACGGCTTTTTTGTCCCCGGCGGCCAGGCCTACCGCTCCCCCGGCCGCATCGCTGCCGAGGGGGACTGGTCCAACGCCGCCTTCTGGCTCACCGCAGGTGCCGTCGGCGCCCCGGTGACGGTGACAGGCTTGGCGCTGGACACCGTCCAGGGGGACGCCGCTGTCTGCCGGCTTTTGGCCGCCTTTGGGGCGAGCGTCCAACCGGGCGCTGCCGGCGTCTCCGTTGTGCCAGCCCCTCTCTCTCCCTTGGAAATAGACGCCGGTCCCATCCCGGACCTGGTGCCCATTTTAGCGGTGGCCGCCGCCAGAGCTTCGGGAGACACCCGCATTTACAATGCCGGCCGCCTGCGGATCAAAGAGAGCGACCGCCTGTCTGCGGTGACAGATCTGCTCACCCGTCTGGGGGGCAGGGTGACGGAGGGGCCGGACAGCCTGATCATCCAGGGTTCCGGCAGCCTTTCCGGCGGCACTGTCTACAGCCACAATGACCACCGCATCGCCATGGCCGCCGCCATCGCCTCCACCTTCTGCGTCCATCCGGTCACCATTACAGACGCCCAGGCGGTGGACAAGTCCTACCCCCAGTTTTTCAACGACTTTCAAACGTTAGGAGGAAATTGCCGTGTCCTATAGTTTTGGCAACCTGTTTCGGGTCACCGTCTTTGGCCAGTCCCATTCGGCGGCCATGGGCGTGGTGATCGACGGGATCCCCCCCGGGTTCCCCGTAGATATGGAGGCCGTCCAGGCCTTTTTAGACCGCCGGGCCCCGGGCCAGGACCTCACCACCACCGCCCGCCGGGAGCCGGACCGGGCGGAGATCCTCTCCGGCCTGGTGGACGGGCGCACCTGCGGGGCGCCTCTGGCCGCCTGCATCCACAACACCGACGCCCGCTCCCAGGACTACGCCAAGCTGCGGGACGTGCCCCGGCCCATGCACGCCGACTACCCCGCCTATGTGAAATACGGCGGCTACAACGACATCCGGGGCGGCGGCCAGTTCTCCGGCCGGTTAACGGCGCCCCTGTGCTTTGCCGGGGCCGTGGCCATGCAGCTTTTGGCCCAGCAGGACATCGCCGTGGGGGCCCATCTGGCCGCCATTGCCGGCATTCCAGACCAGCTGTTTGACCCGGTGCAGGTGACTCCGGCCCTTTTGGAGGCCGTCTCCAAAAAGCCCATGGCTGTGATCGACGATGCCGCCGGGGCAGCCATGCGGGCCCGGATTTTAGAGGCCCGCACCCAGAAGGACTCGGTGGGCGGCGTCATTGAGTGCGCCGTTTTGGGCCTGCCCGCCGGCGTGGGCGAGCCCATCTACAACAGTTTGGAGAGCCGCATCGCCGCCATGGTGTTCAGCGTGCCGGCGGTGAAGGGCATTGAATTCGGCGTCGGCTTTGCCGCTGCGGAGATGACCGGCAGCGCCCACAACGACCCCTATTACATCGACACAGACGGGGAGATCCGCACCCGGACCAACCGCCACGGCGGTATTTTGGGAGGCATCTCCACCGGTATGCCCCTGATCTTCCGGGCCGCTATGAAGCCCACCTCCTCCATCGCCCTGGCCCAGGATTCGGTGAGCCTCTCCCGCCTGGAAAATACCACTTTGGAGATCCGTGGCCGACACGACCCCTGTGTGGCCGTGCGGGCCGTCCCCTGTATCGAGGCTGCGGCCGCCGCCGCCGTCTTGGATCTATATTTAGAATCGGAGGTAACAAAACCATGGAATTAGACGCTTTGCGCAGCCGCATAGACCAGATCAACCAGGAGATGCTCACCCTCTTTAAGGAGCGGATGGACCTGTCCGCCCAGATCGCCCAGGCCAAAAAAGAGAGCGGCAAGGCCGTTTTGGACGTCTCCCGGGAGCGGCAGATTCTAAGCCAGATCACCGACGCCGCCGGGGAGGACCTGGCCAGCTACGCCCGTATTTTGTTCACCACCCTGTTTGATCTCAGCAAGACCTATCAGAACCAGCTGCTCCACGGCCAATCCCCCTTGTCCACGGAAATCCAAAAGGCCCTGGAGGAGATGCCAAAGCTCTTCCCCCAGCACGCCGTTGTGGCCTGCCAGGGCGTGGAAGGGGCCTATTCCCAGCTGGCCTGCGACAAGCTCTTCCCCATGGCGGACATCATGTACTTCGGCCATTTTGAAGGGGTGTTCCAGGCGGTGGAAAAGGGCCTTTGCCGCTATGGCATCCTGCCCATTGAAAACAGCTCCTACGGCTCTGTGCGGGAAGTCTATGACCTGATGCGCCAGCACAAGTTTTACATCGTCCGCTCCATCAAGCTCCATGTGGCCCACCACCTGCTGGCCAAGCCCGGCGTGCGGCTGGAGGATGTGACGGACATCTATTCCCACGAACAGGCCATCGGCCAGTGCAGCGCCTTCCTGCAGGCCCATCCCAACATCCGGGTCCATGTGTGCGACAACACCGCCATGGCCGCCCAGATGGCGGCGGAGGCGGAGGGCAACGTGGCCGCCCTGTCCTCGAAAAACTGCGCCGACCTCTACGGGCTCACCGTCCTGGCGGAGCATGTGGCCAACAGCGACAACAACTACACCCGCTTCATCTGCATCTCCCGGCAGCTGGAGATCTACCCGGGGGCCGACCGGATCAGCATCATGCTCACCACGGCCCACGAGCCCGGCGCATTGTACAAAGTCATGGCCAAGTTCTCCGCCCTGGGCCTGAACCTGACCAAGCTGGAGAGCCGGCCCATCTCCGGCAGCGACTTTGAATTTATGTTTTACCTGGATTTAGACGCCTCTGTCTATTCCGACGCCGTCCTGGCCCTGCTGGGCGAGCTCAGCTCCAGTACCCAGCAGTTTGCCTTCCTGGGCGCCTATGGAGAGGCCTAAGATGGCGGAGCAGCAATACGCCTACGGCCTTTTGGGGGAAAAGCTGGGCCACAGCTACTCCCCCCAGATCCACCACATGTTGGGGGATTACCCCTATGCCCTCATCCCCCTGCCGGAAGCAGAGGCGGCCGAGCTGCTCCGCAGCCGCCGGTTTTTGGGACTCAATGTGACCATCCCCTATAAGCGCCTGGCCCTGAAGTTTTGCGACCAGCTCTCCCCGGCCGCCCAGCGTCTGGGGAATGTCAACACCCTGGTCCATCGGGCGGACGGCAGCCTGTGGGGGGACAACACAGACTACACCGGCTTCCTCTACATGGCCCGCCAGGCAGGGATATCCTTTGCCGGCCGCCATGTGCTGGTGCTGGGCACCGGCGGGGCCAGCATGACTGTCCAGGCGGCGGTGGCAGACAGCGGCGCCGCCTCCGTGACCCCCGTCTCCCGCTCCGGTCCCGTAAACTACGATACGGTATACCAGCACCAGGAAGCCCAGATCATCGTCAACACCACCCCGGTGGGCATGTACCCCCACAACGGCCAGCGCCTGGTGGACCTAAAGCGTTTTCCCCAGCTTTGCGGGGTGCTGGACCTGATCTACAACCCCCTGCGCACCCGGCTGATCCTGGACGCCCAGGCCCTGGGCATCCCCTGCGCCTCGGGCCTTTCTATGCTGGTGGCCCAGGCCAAGTACGCCGGGGAACAGTTTATGGGCCGCAGCCTGCCGGACACGGAGATTCAGCGGATCCACAGCGCCCTCTTGCGCCAGGAGGCCAATCTGATCCTCATCGGCATGCCCGGCAGTGGCAAGACCCAGGTCGGCACTGCCCTGGCCAAGGACTTGGGCCGCCCCTTCTGGGACATGGACGCCTATATTGTGGACCAGGCGGGTATGTCCATCCCCGCTATCTTCGAAAAACACGGGGAGGCCCGTTTCCGGGACTTAGAGACCCAGGCGGCGGAGGCCCTGGGCAAAAAAAGCGGTCAGGTCATCGCCTGCGGCGGCGGCACGGTGCTGCGCCCGGAAAATGTGGACGCCCTGCGGCAAAACGGGGCCCTGATCCGCATCTGCCGGCCGGTGGAAAAGCTCTCCCGCCAGGGCCGGCCCCTGTCTACAGGCCTGGACGCCCTGCGGGAGATGGAGGCCGCCCGAGAGCCCTTCTACGCTGCAGCCGCTGACCGGACCATTTCCAACACAAGCAGCTTATCCGCCGCTGTGCAGGCGGCAAAGGAGGCATTTTATGAAGTTTTTGGTGATTAACGGCCCCAACATCAACATGCTGGGCATCCGGGAACCGGACATCTACGGCCGGCAGACCTATGCCGATCTGGAGGCCCTGGTCCGGAAGGCCGCCCAGGACCTGGGGGTGGAGGTGGACTGCTACCAGTCCAACCACGAGGGGGATCTGGTGGACCGGATCCAGGCCGCCTACGTGGAGGCCGACGGCATTGTCATCAACCCCGGCGCCTATACCCACACCAGCATCGCCATTTTAGACGCCCTCAAGGCGGTGGCCCTGCCGGCGGTGGAGGTGCATATCTCCCAGGTGGACCAGCGGGAGAGCTTCCGCCAGATCTCCTATGCGGGCATGGCCTGCGTCAAGACCTATATGGGCCTTGGCCTGGCGGGCTACCGGGAGGCCCTCGCCTTTTTAAAGGCCTACGTAGAGAAAAAAGACGCCTAACCAGATAAAAAAGGAGGCAGGTTCCACAGAAGTGGAACCTGCCTCCTTTTCTATTTTATCCTTACAGCACCCCTAGGTGCTCCAACAAAATCTTCACGCCAATGAGGACCAAAATGATGCCGCCCACCAGTTCCGCCTTGGATTTGTACCGGGCGCCAAAGATGTTGCCCACCTTGACCCCAACCATAGACAGCACTAGGGTCACCACGCCAATGATGGACGCAGAGGACCAGATCTCCACCTGTAAAAAGGCGAAGGAGACCCCCACCGCCAGGGCATCTATGCTGGTGGCCACCGCCAAAGGCAGCATCTTCTTCGGGGACAGGGAGGCGTCCTCCGGCTCCGTCTCCTTAGAGAAACTCTCCCAGATCATCCGGCCGCCGATCACCGCCAAAAGCACAAAGGCAATCCAGTGGTCAAAATCCTCGATCTGCTGTGCAAAGGCTGCGCCGGCAAAGTACCCGATCAGGGGCATCAGCATCTGAAACGCCCCGAAATACAGGCCCACAACGGCTGCCCGCCCCACTGTGACCCGCTCCATGGAGAGGCCCTTGCACACGGCAACGGCAAAGGCGTCCATAGACAGGCCCACGGCAATTAGGAGCAGTTCTCCCAAGCCCATGGTTTTCCTCCTCCAAACAAGGCCAAGCCGCCGGGCCAAAGGCCCGGCGCAAGGCGATAGACACGGAAATCCGCTGCAGAACGACCTTCTCTCTGTCTGCAGCGGGTTTGGTGCCGGTGACCGGGATCGAACCGGTACGAGGTTGCCCTCACGGGATTTTAAGTCCCGGGCGTCTGCCTGTTCCGCCACACCGGCAAGTGTCAGGAACTAGTCAATAGTATCATCCGGCCGAAGGTTTGTCAATACGCATCAGCTGGTCCAAAAGGGCTGCAACACCTCATTTAACCGGTCCTGATAGACCAGCCGGAGCCGGTCCCCTTGGGCAATGGCCGCCGCCTGGCGCTTGGGCAAAAGGCCGGTGGCCGCCTCGGTAACCGTGTACACCCGGAACACCAGCTTGAGGTCCTGCACGGCCCCGTCTTGTATCACAATCGTGGCCCCATGGCCCCCATCTCCAAAACAAACCTCGGCGCCGTTTATAAAATACCCGAAGGACACCGTATACGCCCCAGTCATCTGGTTGTAGCTGTAGTCCGCCAGCTCCACTGTTGCAGCGCTGAAAAACCGGCCGATGGTATCCATGGCCAAACTGCGGGCCAGCTCCACCACCTCCCCGGCAGTGGCGTCAGCGCCCAGCTGCAGCCGGTCTGAATCCCCTGTCCGATGAAAGCTCAGCTCCCCTGTGGGGGAAATGCGCAGGCTCCCGTCGCTCTCCACATACACCCGGGTCCCATCCGCCTCTACATAGGTAGAGGCCGTATAGGCGCTCACCCCCAGGCTGGTTAAGATTTCCTCTATCCAGTCCTCTGTCAGGGGGCTCACAGAGACCAAATTGACCGCCTCCGGACCGGAAGCCGGCAACAGGGTATAGGGATCCAGGTGCCCATAAACCGCTCCGGCGTCATAGGCAAACCCATAGTTATTAGCCTCGTAAGCGGAGAGCTGACCGCTCAATTCGGAGCTGGAAGCCGCCGTCGCCATCTGGTAAAATGTCCCGCTCCCCTCTTCCCGGTAGCAGAGCAGCGCTGCGTTCCCATCGCCGCTCGGCGTCAAAAGCAGGCAGCGCACCAGGTGCTCTGCCCCTGCATGGGTCACATTGGTCCCCAGCCATCCGGCCAGTATGGCCATGGGCACCTGGGTGCGATAAACAAAATAAATGGCCCCGCCCTCTAAGTACTGGCGCCACTGGGACTCGGCAATCCGCTCCGGCGCCTGGGAGGAGCCCAGCGCCTCCCCCAGCAGCCGGCCGGTGTCCTCATACAGCTGGTCCAATTGGGCGCTGTACTCCTGGGCATAGATGCCGCCGGCGCCCACCACGGCAATGGCCGCCGGCCAGGCGGAGGCCTCTGTAGAGGATACCTGGGTCTGCCCCTCCTGGGTCCCCACCATGGTGGAGACGCCCCGGAACAGCCCCGTCTCTATAGCCAAAAACACCGCCGAAACCGTTAAAAGCAGGATCAGCAGGGTCTTTCCCCGTTCTATCCACCGTTTTTTCCTGGCTTTATCCATGACTCGGGCCCTCCAAGGGCAGCAGCACCGTACAGGTGGTGCCCTGGCCCACCTGGCTCTCTATGGAGATGCTGCCGCCATGCTGCTGCACGATCTCATTGGCGATCGCCAGGCCCAGGCCGGTGCCCCCCAGTTCCCTGGACCGGGCCTTGTCCACCCGGTAAAACCGCTCAAACAGGCGGGGCAGATCCTCTTGGGGAATACCGATACCGGTGTCCTGCACCTGAATGCGCACCTGGTCACCCACCCGGGCCCCCGTGACCTGGACCGTGCCGCCAGCCGGGGTATATTTCACCGCATTGGACAGGATGTTCAAAATCACCTGTTCGATGCGGGCCCGATCTCCGCACATTTGGGCGGGCAGAGAGGGGTCTAAATCCAAATGCAGCTCCAGGCCCTGTTTTTCCCCGGGCAGGGTCATGGCGTCGAACACATCCTGCAAAGACTGGCGGATGGAAAACCACTCCAGCTCCAGCTTCCCGCTCTCGGCGTCCAGCCGGGACAGGGTCAGCAGATCCTGGACAATCTTGGTCATCCGGTCCGACTCGTTTAAAATCACCCGGAGAAAATGCTGCCGCAGCTCTTCCGGCAAGCCCTCTGTCTCCGTCAGGGTCTCGGCGCAGCCCCGGATGCTGGTGATGGGGGTGCGCAGCTCGTGGGACACATTGGCCACAAACTCCCGGTGCAGTTCCTGGGTCCGTTTCTGCTCCGTCACATCGTGGAGCACCGCCAGCACGCCGCCCTGGGCCCCGTCGCCCCGGAAGGGCGCCAGAGAGATCTCCAGGTCCCGGCGGCCCACAGTCTCCTCTGCGGAGACAAAATCCGGGGCCCGCATCTTCAGCACCTGGTCCATGGGGGCAAGATCCCCAAAGATCTCGTCATACCGGGCGTTTCCAGATAGGCTCTTGCCCAGCATCCGCTCCGCCGCCGGGTTGTAGTGCATAATGCTCCCATCCCGGGCAAAGGCGGCCACGCCGTCCGTCATATGCAAAAACACGGTGGAGAGCTTGTCCCGCTCCCCCTCCACCTCGTCCAGGGTGGTCTCCAGCTGGCTAGCCATGTTGTTGAAGGTGCGGGTCAAGGTGCCGATCTCGTCCCGGCTATGGACGACAATTTTCTCTGAAAAGTCCCCGGCGGCCACCTTTTCCGCCGCCCGGGTCAGGCTCTGAATGGGAGTAACCATGGTCTTGGACAGAAGCAGGCCCAGCAGCACCGAGATCACCAGGCCGATGATCAGTGCCTCCATAATGATGAGCACCAGCTCCATATTTAAGGCTTCCACCGTCTGCTTATTGTCCCGGATATAGATGATGAGCCCGCCGTCTGCGTTCTCCAGAGGGATGGCCACATCCATATAGGACGCCGAGGTGTCCCCGGCGTAGCCCTCCTCCCCGGTGAGGGCTGTGAGAATATTGGGGGTCATCTCCAAGCTGCGGACGGTCTGCCCGTCGGACCCGGCCAGCACGTCCCCAGTGCCCCCATCTAGGATATAGTAGTAGCGGGTGGCATTGTCTATGCCCAGCGTACCCACATACGCCCCCAGAATTTCTTCCACACGGGCGACAGGCTCCTCACCGGCCACCGCCTCCCGCAGGTCGTCTACAAATTCCGGCATAGAAAAGGCGCTTTGCATCTCCTCGTAAAACTGATCCAGGAAGAAGTCCTGCACCCCTTTTACCAGGAACACACAAGTCACTGCCACCAGAGATAAAATCAAAAGCAGCATGATGAGCACCAGTTTTGTATGTAGGCTCCTGTTCATTCCCACCGCTCCTATAGGGCCCTAGGCCTCAAAATAATAGCCCACGCCCCGCTTGGTAAAAATGTGCTCCGGCTCCGCCGGGTTTTTCTCTACCTTTTCCCGCAGCCGGCGCACCGCCACGTCCACGGTCCGCACATCGCCGTAATAGTCGTACTGCCACACGTTTTGCATCAGCTCCTCCCGGGTACACACCTTCCCCGGTTCCGAGGCCAGAAACTTCAGCAGCTCATACTCCCGCTGGCTCAACTCCACACTCTCCCCGTCCAGGGTGACAGCGTGCTTGTCTAAGTCAATGACCAAGCTCCCCGCCCGGAGCACATGGCCGGACGCCGGCCCAGCGGCACTGCGGCGGATATTCGTCTTTACCCGGGCCATCAGTTCCCGGATCAAAAAGGGTTTGGTCACATAGTCGTCCGCCCCCAGTTCCAGACCAAAGACCTTGTCCCGCTCCTCTTCCCTTGCGGTTAACATAATAATCGGGACCAAGCTGTTCTCCCGCCGGATGCGGCGGCAGACCTCAAACCCGTCCATATAGGGCAGCATCACATCCAAAAGGATTAAATCCGGATTTTCCGCCAGGGCCAGGCGCAGCCCCTCTTCCCCGTCGTATGCGGCGATGGGGGTATACCCCTCCCGCTGCAAGTGGAAGCACAGGATATCCACGATGTTTTTTTCGTCGTCTACCACAAGCACTTTCTTTCCCATGGCAACTCCTCTTCCTACTTGGCCAAGTATACCTTGGTTTTCAAAAGGCCCACCACTGTCTTGGCGTCGCTGATCTCATCGTTCATCACCTTCTGGATGAGCTGGTCCAGCGGCCAGCGCTCCACATTTAAAAATTCGTTTTCATCCAAATGCATGGCCCCGTGGCCAAGGCCCCGGGCCAAATACAGATACAGCGTCTCCTTGCAGTAACCGGGGGAGGGGTAGATTTTCCCCAGGGGGATCATCTCTGCTGCGGTGCAGCCGGTCTCCTCACTCAGTTCCCGGATGGCGCAGGCCAGGGGTTCCTCCCCATATTCCAATTTCCCCGCCGGGATCTCCAGCAGTTCCTTGCTGAGGGGGTAGCGGTACTGGCGGACGCAGAGCACATCGCCACCCTCCTCCAGGGGCACGATGGCCACCCCGCCGGGGTGTTCCACCACTTCCCGTTTCACTTTGGCCCCATTCTGCAGCTCCACATCGTCCACTCGCACGGTGACAATCCGGCCGGTAAATTTCACATCGCTGCTAAGCTGTTTTTCAAAAAACGCCATTGTCTGTCCTCCTATATGGGGCAAAAGGCCCACAATCATAGGTATTGTACCACAGCTTTGCCGCTTTTTCCACTGGGAAATCCCAGGCCGGGCAAAGCAAAAGGGGCACGGCTTATGCCGTGCCCCAAAAGGTTGCACAAATGTGATTTTAGCCAATTGCAGTCAGGCCGCCATCGGGGTAGATGATCTGCCCGGTGACGAAGTCGGAAGCGGCAGAGGCCAGGAAAATAGCCGGGCCAGCGCAGTCTTCCGGATAGCCGATACGCTGTGCAGGCATAGAAGCGGCAATCTTGTTCCGAGCCTCTTCGTCGTCCGGCAGCAGGCCGACCATCATGGGGGTGTAGGTGATGGTGGGGCCAATGGCGTTCACCTGGATGTTGGGGCCCAGATCCGAAGCATAAGCCCGGGTCAGCATGTCCACAGCACCCTTGGTGGCGCAGTAACCCACGTTGCCCATACCGCCGTTGCCCACAGCCCGGGCGCCCCGGACGGAAGACACGTTGATGATCTTACCGTGGATATTGTTGTCCTTCATGTACTTGCCGAAGTGCTTGCAGGTGAGCATCATGGACTTCACGTTGGCGTCAAACATGGCGTCCCAAGCGTCCAGCGGGAACTCGGTGCCGGGGAACTTCTTGTTGAAGCCCTGGGAGTTCACCAGGATGTCCACATGGCCCATCTCTTTTACAGCGGTATCTACCAGGTGCTCTACCTGGGCCTCGTCAGAGGCATCGCCCACGCAGTAGAGGATGTCGGCGCCGATGGCAGCCTTAATCTCTTCCTGGGCACGCTTCAGCGCCTCTTCCCGGCGGCTGGAGATCATGACCTTGGCCCCTGCATCTGCAAGGCCCTGGGCAATGGCCTGGCCAATGCCGCCGGCGCCGCCCACGACGACAGCGCATTTGCCGGTCAAATCAAAGAGTTTCGTCATTTTGCATCGATCCTTTCTGTTTTGCTACAAAACAAATTTTGGCTCCATTAAGCCTGGGGACCGGGCAGGAGTACCACCAGCATCTGGCAGGCCACGATACCGGTATTCTCGATGGAACGCTCGGTGTTGGGGCCAAAGTGGATGCTGTCCCCAGCTTTCAGGGTGATCTTCTGGTTGTCGATATCAACCGTCATCTCGCCCTCTTTGATGTAGTAGATGGCTTCCAGCGGGTTGGAGGAGCGCTCGCAGCCGCCGGCGGGCAGGAAATGGGACAGGCCCATGGTGAGACGACCGTCATTCACGTCCTGGGGATCGTGGAGACGGGTGCACCGCACATCATAGTGCAGGGGGGGATTGTAGGTATAAGCTTCATTGGCTCTGGTAACTTTGTAGCTCATTTGAAAACTTCCTTTCTTCTTTGGCCGCCTAAAATGCGGCGCTTTGATGACTAACAATTATTGTAGCACTTAATATCGCAAAGTGCAAGGGAGTGCGAAAACTTTTCCAGGAACTTTGTGAATTTATCCACATTTATTTTTGAAGTTTATCCAATACTACCAATGGTTGTCCCCTTTTTCTCCAGGTTTCCCCCAGCAGCGCTTTACAACCGGGAACAAATAGGGTATAATAAGCCCCGCATCCGCCCAAGGCGGAAAAATTTTGCGCTGCATCCCTTTGGAGCAGCAGCAGGAGGAATGAAATATGGCAAACACACAACCGGCAAGAACCAGCCGCATGACGGGGATGGCCCTGTTTACCGCCATCATCGTGATTCTGCAGTTCATTGCCACCTTCATCAAGTTTGGACCTGTGTCCATCACCCTGGCACTGACCCCCATCGTGGTCGGGGCCGCTGTCTACGGGCCGAAAGCCGGCTTCTATTTTGGCGGCGTCTTCGGCGTCGTCGTCCTCATCGGCTGTATCTTCGGCTGGGATGTGGGCGGCGGCATTCTCTGGAATACCAACGCCTTCCTCACCGCACTGATCTGCCTGGTGAAGGGCATCGCTGCCGGCGGTATCTCCGGCCTGGTCTATCTGGCCCTGCGGAAGCGGGCTCCCTATCTGGCCGTGGTCCTGGCAGCCATTGTCTGCCCCATTGTGAACACCGGCCTTTTTGTGGGCGGCGCCGTGCTGTTTTTCCAGGATGTGCTCACCGGCTGGGCCACAGCGGAGGGCTATAACCTGGGCAGCTATATCATCTTCGGCCTCACCGGCATCAACTTCATCGTAGAACTTGTTGTGAACACCATCTTAATCCCGGTGATTGCCCGGATCATCCGCATCGAAAAACACGTCCGTTAGGGGGATCGCATTGTGATTCTCGCCATTGACATCGGCAATACCAATATCGTCTTGGGCGGCGTGGCCGACGGCCGGCCCTGTTTCCAGTCCCGGCTGTCCACAGACCAAAACCGGACGGAAGACGAGTATGCCGTCTATTTTAAACATATCTTCGAACTCTACCGGGTGCACCAGGCGGATCTGGAGGGGGCCATTATCTCCTCCGTGGTGCCGCCCCTTACCAACCCCTTGGCCCGGGCGGTAAAGCTGATCACCGGCAAGGAGCCCCTGGTGGTGGGCCCCGGGGTAAAAACCGGGTTAAACATCCTCATTGACAACCCCGGCCAGCTGGGGGCCGATCTGGTGGTGGCCGCCGTGGCCACCATGGACAAGTACCCCCTGCCCCAGATCATTTTTGACATGGGCACCGCCACCACCACCTCCGTCATCGACCGGAAGGGCAATTTTTTAGGCGGCCAGATCCTGCCGGGCCTGCGCATCTCTCTGGAGGCGCTCACCTCCAGCACGGCCCAGCTGCCCCGCATCTCCCTGGAAGCGCCGGACCATGTCATCGGCAGGAACACCATAGACAGTATGAAAAGCGGCCTGGTCTACGGCCACGCCGCCATGATCGATGGACTCATCGCCCGCATTGAGGAGGAGCTTGGCGACAAGGCCACCGTGATCGCCACCGGCGGCCTGGCCCCCTTTCTCCTGCCCTACTGCCGGCGGGAGGGGATCTTATACGACAACGAGCTGCTGCTCCACGGGCTGTGGCTCATCTACCAAAAGAACGCCAAACGGTAAATAAAGGAAACGGGGACAGGCAACCGCCTGTCC
>CAZXRD010000001.1:35875-45700 GCA_964642465.1 uncultured Oscillospiraceae bacterium
GGACAGGCAACCGCCTGTCCACTCTTTTATTATGTTATAGGAATAGCTCCGGCTCCGCCCGCCGGGTATACATGGCCTCCAGCTCCCGGGCGTGGTACAAAAACCCCGGGTCGTCAAAATACTTGGCACCCACCGGGCAGCGCTTTACACAGGCGCAGCATTTGATGCAGATGCCCTTCCCCCGCCAGCCGGCCGGATTTTCTGGGTCTATAGAGCCCATGGGGCAGATCCGGCTGCAAAGGCCGCAGCGGATGCAGCTGTCCCCCGTCTTGGGCCGCACCTTCAAAATGTTGATGGGCGCCCCGTTGCGGTCCCGAGGTGTGTAATAGGGCCGGATGGGGTTCTCTCCTTTGACGGCAATGGGGGCATCCGGCGCCGCCGGCAGCCTGCGGGCTTTGTCCACCACCTGCCCGGCAAAGGACCGGACGATCTCCATATCCTTTCCATCCGGCCGCCCAGCGGCCAGAACCCGGGAAAAGCTGTGTTCCCCCACAAAGGCCGCCCCCGCCAGGGTGTGAAAGCCCGCCGCCTCCAGCAGGTCCCGCAGCTCCACCAGGGCATCGTCATAGTTCCGATTGCCGTAGAGCACCACGGGCACCGCCAGGGCGCCGCCGCCCATGACCTTTTCCCGGAGATAGGGCAGCAGCACGTTGGGCACCCGGCCGGCATACACCGGCAGGGCAAAAAACACCAGGTCCCCCGCCTCAAAGGCCACCGGCTCCCGTCGAACGTCGGGATAGGCAAAGTTGGTCGCCTCTACCGGGGCGCACAGAAGCCCCCCGGCTGTCTCTGCCAAGGTACCCGCCACCTTTTCCGTGGTGCTGGTGGCGCTGAAATAAAAGGCCAAAACCCGCTTGATCTCCATAGCGCTCCTCCTAGGCTTATAGCAAGCGCCGGTTTACTCCAGGGCCTCCAGGGCCCGTGCCGCCGCCTCCACATAGTCCACTTGTACGTCTTCTATCTCGCCCTTGTCGCAGGCCGCCGCCAGGGCCGGGTCAATGGGCAGCCGGGCCAGCAGGGGGATGCCGTTTTCCATAGCCACCTGGGGCGCAGAGCTCTCCCCAAAAATGGAGACCTCCTTACCGCAGTCCGGGCATTTGAAGTAGCTGTAGTTCTCCACCAGGCCCAAAATCGGCACCTGCATCATCCGGGCCATGTTCACCGCCTTGGTGACGATGAGGGACACCAGCTCCTGGGGCGAGGTGACAATGAGGATCCCGTCCAGGGGGATGGTCTGGAACACGGTGAGGGGCACATCCCCGGTGCCAGGGGGCATATCCACAAAGAGATAGTCTACGTCGTGCCAGATCACGTCCGTCCAAAACTGCTCCACTACGCCGCCTAAAATGGGGCCCCGCCAAATCACCGGGTCTGTCTCCTTTTCGGTGAGCAGGTTGATAGACATCACCTTGATGTCCGTCTTGGTGATCATGGGATACAGCCCCTCCTGGGATCCGTTTACGTGGCCGTGGAGGCCGAACATCTTGGGCACAGAGGGGCCGGTGATGTCTGCGTCCATAATGCCCACGCTGTGGCCCATCCGGCGCATTTGACAGGCCAAAAGCCCGGTGACCATGCTCTTGCCCACGCCGCCTTTGCCGCTGACTACCCCGATCACCTTCCCAATGGTGGACAGGCGGTGGGGCTCCTTGTGCAGGTCCTGGGGCTGCTCCCGCTGGGCGCAGGCGCTGCCACAGCTGCTGCAATCGTGTGTACACTCTGCCATATCGTTTCTCCTCTTTCGTACTTTTCCTTTTTAATAGTGGTAAATGCCGCCGCCGATAAACTCCCGCAGCAGGGACTGGGGGGCCACCAGAGTATCCGCCACAGGCGCAAACAACTCCAGCCCTTGGCGCAGGGCGTCAATATTCTCCCGCAGGGGACAATCTAAGGGCAGGGTATCAAAAAGCTTCAGGGCATAGCGTTTCATGACCCCCAGCTCATAGGGGAGCAGGGTGTCAATGGCCACGTTGGCCCGGTGCTTAAAGGGCAGGATATACAGCTCCTCCCCCCGGATCACATTCACCCACAGCTTCACCGTGGTCTCCGCCGAGGCGCCCCGGAACTTCTCATCCCGCACCACTCGCCGGAGGAACCGCACCCACCGGGGGTTAAACAGGGCCCCGTCCGGGGCCTGGATCCGGCTGCGCACACTGACATAGAGGCCAAACGCCTCCGGATGCCGCAGGTAGATGTCGTCGTTTAAAGCGTGGATCCCTTCAAAAATGGCCACCTCATTTTCCCGCAGCCGCAGCTTGGTGTGCCGGTCGCTGCGCTTTTGGGCGGGAAAATCAAAGTGAGGGATCTCCACCTCGCCCCCCTGGGACAGGATGGTAAAATGCTGATTCAAGAGCTCCATATCCAGGCACTTAGGCGTCTCGAAATCCAGCTCCCCCTTTTCATTCCGGGGGCTGTCTTCTGTGATGTCTAAAAAATAGTTGTCCAGGGAAATGGTGTGGGCTTGGATGCCCCGGGTCTCCAAAATCCCCTCGATCTTCATGGCCGAGGTGGTCTTTCCCGAGCCGGAGGGACCGGAGAGCAGCACAATGGGGCTATTTTGCCGGTTGGCCAAGATCCCCTCGGCCGCTTTTTCCAGCTGCGCTTCATAGTTCCGGTCACACTGGGCGACAAACCCGGCGGCGTCCGCCTGGATCCCTTCGTTAATTTCCGTTAGTTTATAAATATTCATCGTTCTTCCTCGCAAGGCCCGGCTCCCGCCGGTAAAAGGCGGAGACGCCGTCTTTGTTTGCTATCACTTGGCAGATGCGCTCCACGTATTCCTTGGGGTATTTGGGGTTGATGATCCGCTCAATGCGCCCCGTGGCGGGGTTCACCAGCTTGGTGACTGCACCGCCCCCTAAGGAGAGAATGGTGTGCACCTCCTCCATTATACATATGTTGTAAAGGCTTTCCCGGCCACTTTTGGCCCAGCCCACGTTTTCAAAGCCGCCGGACATGAACTTCTGCCGGTATAGGTAGTAGGGCTGATACCCCGCCCCCGGGAGCCGCTCCAGCACATAGTCCAGCATGGCTCCCACTTCCGCCGGGCCAGGCAGGGCCTGGGGCTCCAGCATCAGTTTCGCCCCTTTTTTCAACGCCAGGGTGTGGACCGTCACATTCTCCGGGTCCAGATCCAGGACCTGGTCCAAACTCCGCCGGAACCCGGCGGGCGTATCCTTGGGCAGGCCGGCGATCAGGTCCATATTGATACAGGCAAAGCCCACTTCCCGGGCCAGGCGGTAGGCCGCCACCGTCTCCGCCGCCGTGTGCCGGCGGCCGATGGCCTCCAGCACCCCATCGGACATGGTCTGGGGGTTGATGCTCACCCGGTCGGCGCCCCCGTTTTTTATGGCCAAAAGCTTACCTGCGGTAATGGTGTCCGGCCGGCCGGCCTCCACCGTATACTCCCGCAGGGCCTCCAAAGGCAGGCAGGCCCGGAGCTTTTCCATCAGCTCTGTCAGCTGGCCGGCGTCCAAAGTGGTGGGCGTCCCCCCGCCGATGTACAGGGACACCGGCCGCAGGCCCAGCTCCGCCACGATCTCCCCCGCCTTTTCAATCTCCAGCAGCAGGGCGTCCAGATAGGGCCGCACCAGGTGCATGGACTTTTCCACCGAGTTGCTCACAAAGCTGCAGTAGCCGCAGCGGGTGGGGCAAAAGGGGATGCCCACATAGATGGAAATATCCCGAAACGGGTCCAAGCCCACAAGGGGCCTTGCCCCGGTGATGGCGGTGTCCACGCAGAGCTTGGCCCGCACCGGGGAGAGAAAATAGGTCTTTTCCAAAATCCGGGCCGCCTGCTTTGGGCTCTGTCCCTGCTCCAGCAGGCGGGTGGCGATCTTCACCGGGCGTATGCCGGTGAGGGCGCCCCAGTCCGGGTGCTGGCCGGTCATGGCCACCGCCGCCTTGTAAAAGGACAGCTTGATAATCCGCTGGCACACCCGGTCCCGGGCCAGGCTGTCCGTCGTCAGCTCCGCCGTTTTGGCCCGGCTGACCCCCAGGCAGCGCTTCGCCCCCAGGTGCAGCACCGTGGTGGCGGTGACCCAGGTCTCGCCCGTCTCCAGGCGGATGCGGGCATAGTCCCCCGCTGGCGCCCCCGCCGGGTACTCCGGCCGCTCCTGGGGAAAGAGCATAAATAGGATCTGCTCTACGGCGTATTTATATGTGTGGCCCTGCAAATACAGTTTCGTATCCGCTCGTCCCTTCTCTAGTGTTCTATGGCGTACTGCATGTAGTAGTTAAACTTCCGCTCCCGGTCCATGGTAGAGGCCCGCTCGTGGCCGGGGTAGACTTCCAGATCGCCAGGCAGCTGGTACAGCCGCTTGAGGGACTGCAGCAGCACCCCCATGTCCCCGCCGGGCAGATCTGTGCGGCCGCAGCTGTCCCGGAACAGGGTGTCCCCGGAAAACAGGGCGTCCCCGCACAGGATGGAGACCGACCCGGGGGAGTGGCCCGGGGTCTCTAAGATCTGGAAGGTGAGCCCGTCCACCTGGAAACTGTCCCCTTCTTTATAGGTGTGCACCTGCACCCCCTCCGGGGCCATAAACTTATACATGCTCCGTTCGCCGGGGGCGCACAGGTCCTTGGCATGGATATACACCTCCGCCCCGGTTTCCTCCGCCACAGCGGCCACCGCCATGGTGTGGTCGAAGTGGCCGTGGGTCAAAAAGATATACCGCAGCTTTAGGTGGTTGGTCTCCAAATAATGCAGCACCACGTTGGCCTCGTCACCGGGGTCAATGACCACGCAGGCCAGGGTGTTTTCATCGGTTACAATATAGCAGTTGGTCTCAATCTGCCCCAGGGGAAAGTCTTTGATCAGCATTTTGCCGCCTCCTTTATAAAGTGTCTGTATCTAAAATCAGGGTCACAGGCCCGTCATTGATGGAAGAGACCTGCATCTCGGCGCCAAAGCGCCCGGTCTCGGTATGGATGCCCTTTGTGCGCATGTGCTGGACAAACGCTTCATACAGGGGCTCCGCCGTCTCCGGCCGGGCCGCCTGGAGAAACTCCGGCCGCCGGCCGTGCTTGCAGTTGCCGTACAGGGTGAACTGGGAGACCACCAGTATGGCCCCGCCCACGTCGCCCAGAGACCGGTTCATCTTCCCCGCTGCGTCCTCAAAGATCCGCAGCTCCGGGATTTTCCGCACCAGCTTCATCAGCTCTGTCTCCGTGTCCGACACGTGGACGCCCAAGAGCACCAAAAGCCCCTGGCCGATGGCCCCGGCGACGGCCCCGTCTATGGTCACCTGCGCCTCTTTTACTCTGGTCACTACCGCCCGCATCTTCTCCCTCCTAGCTGCCGCTCCGCTTGACTTGGGACACGCCGGAGATGGCGGAGAGCCGGGCCATGATCGCCTGCAGCTCTTTTAGATCCCGCACCTCCAGGGAGATAAAGGCGGTGGCCATGCCGCCGCCCACATCCCGGGCGGACAGGGAGCGCACCCGGGCGCCGATGGCGTTGAGCACCGTGGCGATGTCCATGACAAAGCCGTTTCTGTCCTTGCCGGAAATGGTGAGGGAGGTCTGGTAATTGTCGTGGCTCTCCTCCGTCCAGCCCACGGCGATCCAGCGGCCGGCGTCCTCCGGATTGGCCCGGGAATTCAAATAGTTGGGGCAGTCGCTGCGGTGGATGGAGACCCCGTAGCCCCGGGTGATAAAGCCCACAATGTCATCCCCATGGACCGGGGTGCAGCAGCGGGAGAACTTCACCAGGCAGTTGTCGATCCCCTCCACTACAACGCCGTTTACGGAGCTGACCCGCTTCTTGTCCGTCTGCACCAGCTTATCCAGCGGCGTCTTGGGCAGGGGCTTGTTGATCTTGATAAGCTCGTCCCGCACCCGGTTTACCGCCCGCAAGGCGGTAAGGCCCCCGTAGCCGATGGCGGCGTACATATCGTCCAAAGTGGCAAAGCTCATCTTTTTCAAGATGGCCGCCACCGTCTCCTCGTCGTTTAAGGCCGTCATGGACAGGCCCGCCCGCTTCATCTCCGCCTCGAAGCTGGCCCGCCCCTGGGTCACGTTCTCGTCGTGGAGTTCCCGCTTGATCCACTGGCGGATCTTGTTCCGGGCCACGGCGCTCTTTACAATTTTCATCCAGTCCCGGCTGGGCCCCTTGGCAGAGGGGGAGGTGATGATCTCCACAATGTCCCCGTTTTGCAGCACCTGGGTAAAAGGCACAATCCGCCCGTTGACCAGGGCGCCGGTCATGTGGTTACCCACCTCCGAGTGGATGCTGTAGGCAAAGTCAATGGGGGTGGCCCCCGCCGGCAGGTTGATCACATCCCCGCTGGGGGTGAACACGAACACCTCGTCGGCAAACATGTCGATCTTCAGCTCGTGGACAAACTCCTGGGCGTCGGAATCCTGCTGGGCCTCCAGCAGGCGGCGCACCCAGGCGAATTTCTCCTCATCGGCCATTTTCCCAGAGACGCCCTGCTTGTATTTCCAGTGGGCGGCAATGCCGTACTCCGCCGTATGGTGCATCTCCCAGGTGCGGATCTGCACCTCAAAGGGGATGCCCTCGGAGCCGATCACCGTGGTGTGCAGGCTCTGGTACATATTGGGCTTGGGGGTGGAGATATAGTCCTTAAACCGCCCGGGCACCGGCTTGAACAGGTCGTGGATATGCCCCAGCACATTGTAGCAGTCGGCAATGGTGTCCACGATCACCCGGAAGGCGTACAGGTCAAAGACCTCTTTAAAAGTCTTGTTCTGGCTGTACATCTTCCGGTAAATGCTGTAGATATGCTTCAGGCGGCCGTAAACCGTGCAGTGGATGCCATACTCCTTCAGCCGGTTTTCGATCCGCTCCTTCATGGTCTTCATGAACTCCTCATGGACGCTGTTTCGGGCGTCCAGGGCGTCCCGGATCTCCTTATACCCCACCGGGTCCAAATACAGCAGGGACAGGTCCTCCAGCTCCCATTTGATCTTTTGCATACCAAGGCGGTGGGCGATGGGGGCGTAGATCTCCATGGTCTCCAGGGCCTTTTCCCGCTGCTTCTGCTCCGACTGATAGGCCATGGTGCGCATGTTGTGGAGCCGGTCGGCAATCTTAATCAGGATCACCCGGATATCCTTGGCCATGGCGATGAGCATCTTCCGCAGGTTTTCCATCTGCTCTTCTTCTTTGCTGGTGTAGACCACCCGGGTGAGTTTGGTGACCCCGTCTACCAGATCCGCCACGGTCTGTCCAAATTGTTTTTTGATGTCGTCATAGGTGACTTTGGTGTCCTCCACACAGTCGTGGAGGATACAGGCTATGATGGCGTCCTCATCCAGGCCCATTTCGGCGGTGATTTCCGCCGCCGCCAGGGGGTGGGACACAAAGGGGGAGCCGTCCTTCCGCACCTGGCCGGCATGGGCCTCCGCTGCAAAAAGATAGGCCCGGCGGATGCGCTCCTCATCTACGCCTGGGTTATAGGATTTGATTTTTTCCAGCAGCGTCTCATACTGCAATTCTAAGTTGTCTACCATTTTTCTTGCACCCTATCCTTTTCAACTTCCCAAAAGCTCAGCTCTCCGCCAGACGCTTTAATATCTCTGACTGCCCCAAATCCACCTTCCGGTCCCGATAGGCGTGGATGTGCAGGCCGTTTGTCCCTGTCTGGACTTGCACCAGGCCCAGCTCCTCAAACACCGCCAGGCAGACCCCGGCCTTCCCGCCGGGGGCGGGGACCTCCCCCGTCTCTTCGATGGTACATAAATTCCGCCACAGGGTGGCAAAATCCTTCCGCCGGGGTAAAAGCTGCCGGGCATCCGCCGGGGCCAAGGTCCGACCCGCCCGCAAGTCCTGCAGCTGCCGCTCCGCCTGCCAAGGGCGGGCGTCCGTCAAAAGCAGCTGCACGCTCTCCGTCCCCCGGAACTGGTTCATCTGGGGGAAAAAGGCGATGTCCGCCAGATCCCCGGGCCCCAGGCCCAGCTCCTTGGCCGTGCAGCCGAAAAATACGCAGGCAAAGGATCTGTCATTCTTGCGCACCTGCAGGCGCAAATGCTTGCCCCCTCCAATGGGGGTGACGGCGTCGATAAATACGCCGGTCATGGAAAACAGGGGCTGGGGGTTACCCATGCCATAGGGCTCCAAGCGGCCCAGCTCTATAATATCCGCCCGGCACAGCCAGTCGGGATCCAAAATTTCCCCGTCAATTTCCAGGCTGGGCTCCACCGGCCCCAGGCCGCTCTGCGCCCACACCTGGGTCAAAGCCTGGGCAAAGGCGGCGATCTGCGCCGTCTCCACCGTGAGGCCGGCTGCCAATTCGTGGCCGCCATAATCCACCAGGGTATCCGCCACGGCCTCCAGGGCCTTGAACATATTAAATCCCGCCACGCTGCGGCAGGAGCCCCGGCCGGTTTCCCCCTCTATGCAGATCACCACGGCGGGCAGGCCGAACCGGTCGGTAAGCCGGGAGGCCACAATCCCCGCCACGCCCTGGTGCCAGTGGGCCGCCGCCAGGACAATGGGGCCAGCCGGCGCCGGGCCGGCCATCTCCAGGGCCTCTTCAAACATCTGGTTGCAGATCTTCTGGCGCTCCCGGTTTAATTGGCAGAGCGCCTGGGCCAGCTGCCGGGCTTTTTCCCGGTCCGTCTCCGTCAGCAGCGCCGCCGCCAGGGAGGCCTGGCCCATGCGCCCCGCTGCATTCAGCCGGGGGGCGATGGTAAAGCCAACGGTGCTGCTGGTGATGGCCCGGCCCTTCAGCCCCGCCTCCTCTATCAAAGCCAGCAGGCCCGGCCGTTTGGTGTGGGCAATCTGGCGCAGCCCCTGCTGCACCAGCACCCGGTTCTCCCCGGTGAGGGGCATGATATCCGCTATGGTGCCGATGGCCACCAGATCGCCGTAGGCCGCCAGCAAGTCCGGCACAGCCGCCGGCCCCTCCAGGGCGCAGACCAGCTTAAAGGCCACGCCTACCCCAGCCAGGCCCTTGTCCGGATAGGGGCAGTCCCGCCGCTTGGGATCCACCACCGCCAGCGCCTGGGGCAGGGCCTCCTTGCACTCGTGGTGGTCTGTAATCACCAGGTCCAGGCCAAGGGCCTGGGCGGCCCTAGCCTCCTCCACCGCCGTGATGCCGCAGTCCACGGTCACCACCAGGGCCACGCCTTCTCCATGGAGCTGTTCCAGGGCCTGGGTGTGCAGGCCGTAACCCTCTTCCAGGCGGTCGGGGATGTAAATGCGCACATCCGCCCCCTGGGTCTGCAGCCAGCTGCCCAAAAGGGAGCTGGCCGTAATTCCGTCCACATCGTAATCCCCGTAGACGGCAATCCGCTCCCCTTGTGCCAGGGCCTGGCGGATGCGGGCTGCCGCCTTGTCCATATCCCGCAGGGCCATCGGGTCCCCCAGGTCGGACAGGGGCGCCGCTAAAAAATCCGCCGCTGCCGGGCCGGTGCGCTGCCGGGCCGCCAGGGCCGTGGCCAAAAGGCCGCCGTACCCCTGGGCCTGCAGGTCCGCTACCGCCGCCGGATCATATTTCTTTGTCTTCCAATTTTTATATTTCACGCTAGCCCTCTATATCTTCTGGGCACAGTGGCCCTATTATCTAATAAATGCTATATATTATATCAAAGAATCTGAAAAATCACAAGCCCATTGCCAGTACGTCCCTTTGCAGGATAAGGCGTGACACGCCAAACTCCGTCGGTTTTACCAAAAAGCAGGCATTGCCTTTTGAGAAACCGGATTATCATTCAGAACTGGATGGTAGTCCTATTTCAATATATTACAGTGACAGCAATATGGTACGATCGGATAGAAAAAGTTTGAAAAATGCGTGAGATTTGGGTTCAAACGTTGTGTATAGTTGTGTATATAGGTGAAAAGGCAAATAAGGAAGC
>CAZXRD010000002.1:0-25565 GCA_964642465.1 uncultured Oscillospiraceae bacterium
TTTCTTAGGAGGCGGACCCTCTATCCTGGTGAGGTACGGGGGCATATGGCAAAGGGGGCAGACTGTAAATCTGTTGCCCGCTCCCGGCGGCAGCCGGGAAAAGCCAGCGCCCTTATTGTACCCAATGGGTCCGCCGCTGTCAAGCGTGGGGGCGGGCAGGGTGCAACAACATCTTGACACACTAGGCCCAAAAGTTGTAAAATAATACGGATAATATGGTGGGAGATTGGGCGAAACACCCAAGGGGGAAAGCCCATCTATATTATACACAACTTTTAATATCGTTTTCTGTACGTTGAAAATTGAGAGAGGAGGTGTATTTATCCAGAATGGGTCCATGGGGATATGTGATTTGCGCTGCCATTGTGGTTGTGGCGGCGGTTGCGGCGTTTTTCCTCGGCATTACTTATCGGAAAAAGATCTCCGAGCGGGAGATCTCCAGCGCAGAGGAAGAGGCAAAGCGCATTATAAATGAGTCCATTAAGAGCGCTGAAAGCAAGAAGCGGGAAGCTTTGCTGGAGGCCAAGGAGGAAATACACAAAAACCGTACCGAGTACGAGCGGGAAGTGAAGCAGCAGCGGGCGGAACTGCAAAAGCAGGAGCGGCGGCTGCAGCAGAAAGAAGAGGCTTTGGACCGGAAGTCCGACAACATGGAAAAGCGGACGGAAAACTTAAACCGGAAGATTGCCGATGTGGAAGCCCTCCAGGCGGAGACGGAGCAGATTAAGCGCAGCCAGCTGGAAATGCTGGAGCGGATCTCCAGCTTTACCGCTGAGGAGGCCAAAGAATACCTGATCAAGAACCTGGAAAACGAGGTCACCCACGAGGCGGCCATGAAGGTGAAAGAGGTAGAAACCCGCTTCAAGGACGAGGTAAACGACTGGGCCAAACGGCTGCTGTCCCTGGCCATCCAGCGCTGTGCGGCAGACCATGTGGCAGAGGCCACCGTCAGTGTGGTGCCCCTGCCCAATGACGAGATGAAGGGCCGGATCATCGGCCGGGAGGGCCGGAACATCCGGGCCATTGAGACCCTGACCGGCGTGGATCTGATCATCGACGACACGCCGGAAGCCATTACCATCTCCAGCTTTGATCCGGTGCGCCGGGAGATTGCCCGGATTGCCCTGGAAAAATTGATTTTGGACGGCCGCATCCACCCGGCCCGCATTGAGGAAATGGTGGAAAAGGCCCGCCGGGAAGTGGACGCCACCATTAAGGCGGAAGGCGAGCGGGCCGTGTTTGAGACCGGCGTCAACGGCCTGCATCCGGAACTGATTAAGCTCCTGGGCCGGCAGAAATACCGGACCAGTTACGGGCAGAACGTGTTGAACCACTCTATGGAGGTGGCCCATATTGCCGGGCTGCTGGCCGCTGAGCTGGGTGCGGATATCGCCCTGGCCAAGCGGGCGGGCTTGCTCCACGATATCGGCAAATCCATCGACCACGAGGTGGAGGGGTCCCACGTGACCATCGGTGTGGAATTGGCCCGGAAATACAAGGAGAGCGAAGAGGTTATCCACGCCATTGAGGCCCACCACGGCGAAGTGGAGCCTAGAACCATCATCGCCTGCCTGGTCCAGGCGGCGGACACGGTATCTGCGGCCCGACCCGGTGCCCGGCGGGAGAACATCGAAAACTACATCAAACGGCTGGAAAAACTGGAGGAGCTCACGCTGTCTTTCCCTGGCGTGGAGAGCTCTTACGCCATCCAGGCCGGCCGGGAGATTCGGATTTTGGTGAAGCCGGAAGAGGTCAGCGAGGACCAGATGGTGCTCATGGCTCGGGATATTGCCAAGAAGATCGAATCGGAGCTGGAATACCCCGGCCAGATCAAAGTACATCTGCTTCGGGAGACCAAGGCCATCGAATATGCCAAATAACAAAAGAGGGCGCAGGCTATGCCGTGCGCCCTCTTTTTCTGTCCTTTCGCCGGAAAACGGCAGGCTTCCGCTCTGCCGACGGGGGGATTTGTGCTTTATTTCTTCATAAGTTTGTGGTACAATAATATACCAAATTGGATTTTTCGCCGGACGCTGCCTGGGAGGCATCGCCTGGCTGCGGTTTACAACCGATACGGAGGAATCTGTTATGGGACTGTTTACAAAAGTATTTGGAACCCATTCTGACCGGGAGCTGAAGCGGATTTTGCCCCTGGTGGACAAGATCGAAGCCCTGGAGCCGGAGTACCGGGCCCTCAGCGACGAGGCGCTGCGGGGCAAGACCCAGAGCTTCAAAGACCGGCTGCAAAATGGGGAGACTTTAGACGACATCCTGCCGGAGGCCTTTGCCACGGTGCGGGAGGCGGCGGACCGGGTGCTGGGCATGCGGCCCTACCGGGTACAGCTCATCGGCGGCATCGTCCTGCACCAGGGGCGCATTGCCGAGATGAAGACCGGCGAGGGCAAGACCTTGGTGGCCACGCTGCCCGCCTATTTAAACGCCCTGGCCGGCAACGGCGTCCATGTGGTCACGGTGAACGACTACCTGGCCCGCCGGGACAGCGAGTGGATGGGGAAGGTCCACCGCTTTTTGGGGCTCAGTGTGGGCCTGATTGTCCACGGCGTCCCATCCAAAGAGCGCCGGGCTGCCTATGCGGCGGACATCACCTACGGCACCAACAATGAGCTGGGCTTTGACTACCTGCGGGACAACATGGCCATCTACAAGAGCTCCATGGTCCAGCGGGGCCACGCCTTTGCCATCGTGGACGAGGTGGACTCCATCTTGATCGACGAGGCCCGGACCCCGCTGATCATCTCCGGAAAGGGGGACGAGTCCACCCAGCTATACCAGATGGCGGAGGACTTTGTGGCCAAGCTGAAGCGGGTCACGGTGGCCTCTGTGGACGAGAAGGCGGAAGAGGCGGAGGATATTGACGCCGATTACATTGTAGATGAAAAGGCCAAGACCGCCACCCTCACCGCCCGGGGCATCGCCAAGGCGGAGGCCGCCTTTGGCCTGGACAACCTGGCGGACGTGGAAAACGCCACCCTGTCCCACCACATCAACCAGGCGCTGAAAGCCCACGGGGTCATGCACCGGGACGTGGACTATGTGGTGAAAGACGGCCAGGTCATCATCGTGGACGAGTTCACCGGCCGCCTGATGTACGGCCGCCGGTATAATGAAGGGCTCCACCAGGCCATTGAGGCCAAAGAGCACCTGAAAGTGGCCCAGGAGTCCAAGACCCTGGCCACCATCACCTTCCAGAACTTTTTCCGCATGTACAAAAAGCTCTCCGGTATGACCGGTACCGCCCTCACAGAGGAAGAGGAGTTTGGCACCATCTACAATTTAGACGTGGTGGAGATCCCCACCAACAAACCCATGATCCGGATCGACCATCCGGACGTGGTCTATAAAAATGAAAACGGGAAAGACCGGGCCATCCTGGCCCAGATCGAGGCCTGCCATGCCAAGGGGCAGCCGGTGCTGGTGGGTACCATCTCCATTGAAAAGAGCGAGCACCTCTCCGGCCTTTTGAAACGGAAGGGCATCCCCCACAACGTGCTCAACGCCAAGCACCACGAGCGGGAGGCGGAGATTGTGGCCCAGGCGGGCAAGTTCGGCGCTGTAACCATTGCCACCAACATGGCCGGCCGTGGTACGGACATCATGCTGGGCGGCAACGCCGAGTATATGGCCCGCACAGAGCTGCGGAAGAAGGGATATGCGGAGGAGATTATCGCCGAGGCGGTGGGCTATGCCGAGACGGACAACGAGGAGATCCTGGCCGCCCGTGGGGAGTATCAGGCCCTGTATAAGGCCCATGCGGCGGACGTGGCCGAAGAGGCAAAGCGGGTGCGGGACGCCGGGGGCCTCTTTATCCTGGGCACCGAGCGCCACGAGTCCCGCCGGATTGACAACCAGCTCCGTGGCCGGGCCGGCCGTCAGGGAGACCCGGGGGAGAGCCGGTTTTACATCGCTGTTACCGACGACATCATGCGCCTGTTTGGTTCAGAGCGCATCTACAATATGATGGAGGCCCTGGGTATCGACGAGGATACCCCCATCGACCAGAAGATCCTGTCCAACGCCATTGAACAGGCCCAGAAAAAGGTGGAGAGCCGCAACTTCCAGATCCGGAAAAACGTGCTGGAATATGACGACGTCATGAATATGCAGCGGAACCTGATCTACGAAGAGCGGCGGAAGGTCCTGGATGGGGAGAACATCGCCGACTATATCCAGAGCATGGTGCGGGATGTGATCCGGACCGAGGCTACAGATGCCTTTGGCGGGGCGGCTGCAGCCGAACAGGAGACTTTGGAGACCCTGGACCGGGCCTTTGGCGGTATGTTCCTCCGCCGGGGCGAGATCTTAACTGCCAGCCTGGAGGGGGCCGACCAGGCGTCGGTAGAGACCTGGCTGGGCGACCATGCAAAGGCGGTTTACGCCGCCCGGGAGAAAGAGTTTGGCCTTCTCCCCGGCACCGACACCCCGCTGATGCGGGAGCTGGAGCGGGTGGTGCTGCTGCGGGTAGTGGACGAGTACTGGATGGACCACATCGACGCCATGCAGGAGCTGCGCCAGGGCATCAGCCTGCGGGCCTATGCCCAGGTGAAGCCCATTGACGAATACAAGCGGGAAGGCCTGGAGATGTTTGAGGCCATGATCAATGGTATCAAAGGGGAGACCGTCCGCCGCATGTTCACCGTCCGGGTGCAGAAAGAGCAGCAGCTGGAGCGGAAGAGTGTGGCCAAGTCCTCTGTGGCCAATGTGGGCGGCGACAGCGCCAAGCCCAAGCGGGAGCCGGTGCGCAAGAGCAAGAAAATCGGCCCCAACGAGCCCTGCCCCTGTGGCAGCGGGAAGAAATTTAAGAAGTGCACCTGTAAAGAGTACCACCCGGACCTGTAAACTACCCAAACAATAGGAGCGACTATGGCATTTTCCGAAAAGCAATATCAAGGCGCTGTGTACCAGGTCTCCGACCAGATCGGGACCCGCCACGCCTTTACCACCCGCCTGGGGGGCGTCAGCCGGGGCATCTATGCCAGCTGGAATTTGGGCCTACACCGGGGGGACGACCCCGCCCGTGTGGCGGAAAACTATCAGATCCTGGGGGAGGCTTTGGGCTTCCCTGTGGAAAAGCTCGTCTTTTCCCACCAGGTCCATGGGGATGTAATCCGCCCGGTTACAGCGGCGGACGCCCTGCAAGATCTGACAGCCCCGGTGCCCTATGAGGCCGACGGGCTGATGACGGCGGAGCCGGGACTGCCCCTGATCGTCTTTGCCTCCGACTGTATCCCCATCTTGTACCACGACCCGGTGGGGCGGGCCGTTGCCGCCGTCCACGCCGGCTGGCGGGGGACGGTGCTGGACATCGCCGGAAAGGCGGTGGAGCAAATGGGCGCCAGGTTTGGCTCTAAGCCCCAGGACATCCGGGCGGCCATTGGCCCGGGGATCGGCCCCTGCTGTTTTGAGACTGGGCCGGAAGTGCCCCAGGCGGTTTTGGCCTGCTTGGGGGACGCCGGCGGCGCCTATATCCTCCCGGTAGACGGGGAAAAATATATGGTAGACCTGAAAGGGGTCAACCGGGCCCTGCTGCTGCGGGCGGGGCTGTTGCCGGAACACATCGACGTGTCTCCGGACTGCACCAAGTGCGAGCATGAAACATACTGGTCCCACCGCTATACCAATGGCCGGCGGGGGTCCCAGGCCTCTGTAATCCTGCTGGATTAGAAAGGGCGCTTATGAGCCGAAAGAACTGGAAAACCTATATCGCCCTGCTCCTCTGCGCCGCCCTGCTGGCGGGGCTCTTTTCCGCCTGCGGCGGGGAGGATACCGACCCGGAGGAAAGCGGCACCGCCCCCAGCCTGGTGCTGCCGGATGCGGATGGCAGCCAGGGCGCAGAGACGATATCCCTCCTCTATGACCCAGCGGACAACTTAAATCCCTATACCTGTACCACGGACTCCAACCAGATGGTCACCGGCCTTTTGTTCCAGGGGCTGTTTGCCATAGATCAGGAGCGCCAAGCCCAGCCGGCCCTGTGCAGCCGGTACACGACGACAGATGGGCAGAGCTATGTGTTCACCTTGGCGTCCGCCACTTTTACCGACGGCAGCGCTTTGACGGCGGCGGACGTGGTCTATTCCCTGGAACTGGCGGCAGAGAGCAGCCGCTACGGCAGCCGGTTTACCCATATGACCGGCGTCTCCGCCCAGGCGGATGGGACGGTGCTGCTCACCCTGGACAAGACCAACTACCAGCTGCCCCTGCTTTTGGACGTGCCCATTGTAAAGTCCGGCACGGGAAGCGACGACCTGCCAGTGGGCACCGGGCCCTATATGGCGGCGGACCTGACGGAGACGGGGGGCAGCCTTGCCGCCTATGCCGGGTACTGGGACGGTGGGAGCTTGCCCGCCCAGGAGATCCGCCTGGCGGTCTACACCAAGGAGGAGGTCACCCTGGCCTTTGAGCAGGGGGATCTGAGCCTGGTGCGCTACGACCCGGTGAGCGAAGGGGAAGTGGCCTATGGCGGCAATACGGAAACCCATTTTTACGACACCACCATCCTGCAGTATGTGGGATTTAACTATGACTCCGGCTTTTTCTCCAGCGCCCAGCGGCGGCGGGCCGTGGCCTACGGCATAGATTCCGCCACCATTGCTGCTGACTGTATGGAGGGGTACGGCGTAGCGGCCACCATCCCGCTGCTGCCCTCCGACCCTCAGTACGGGGAACTTTCTGCCTATATGGGCAGTTATTCCCTGCGGACTTTGTCGGAATTGCTGGACGAAGACGGCGTGGCGGATTATAATAGCGATGGAAAACTGGAGTATCTCTCCGGAGACACCCCGGTGACCATAGAGCTGGACTTCATTGTAAATGCAGAGAGCACCGCCAAAGTGGCGGCGGCGGAGACCATTACAGCCGCCCTGCAATCGGCGGGGCTGGATGTGACCCTGCGCACCCTGTCCTATGACGACTATGTGAGCGCTTTGGCGTCTGGGGACTTTGACATGTACTATGGGGAGGTGCGCCTCACCAGCGATTTGGACTTGTCGCCCCTGCTCACGGCCTCCGGCTCGTTAAATTACGGGGACATTGACGATGAGCAGTTTGCCCAGCTCATCGACACCTGCTATGCGGCGGCGGGGGAGGCCACCTATACAGCGGCCCGGTCGGCCCTGTATGAGTATATCGCCGCCCAGGCCCCCATTGCCACGGTGCTGTTCCGCCGGGGCAGCGTGCTCACCCAGCGGGGGGCCATTACCGGGCTTACGCCCACCTATCAAAATGTGTTTTATAACATCACTGGCTGGGAACTCCACTAGATAGAGAAAACCCCGGCGGGAAAGGGTTGGATTCCATTGGTATTTCGGTGTTTTGCAGAGAAGAAACCGGGCTTTGACGAGAAGGCCCAGAGCCTGTGCAAGGAGCTCCAGGGGGCCCTGGGCATCCGGGGGCTCTCTCGTGTGCGGATCTTGAACCGCTACGATGTAGAGGGCATCTCCCAGGATGTGTACCAGGCGGCCCGCACCTGTGTGTTCTCCGAGCCCCAGTGCGACGAGATCTATGACGAGGCCCTGCCGGCCCTGGGGGACTGCTGGGTTTTGCCGGTAGAGGCCCTGCCGGGGCAGTTTGACCAGCGGGCGGACTCCTGCGCCCAGTGTATCCAGATCCTCACCTGCCAGGAGCGGCCCCAGGTGGCGGCAGCCACGGTATACGCCCTGTACGGGACGCTGTCGGAGGCGGACCGGGAACAGGTGCGAAAGTATCTTATCAACCCCGTAGAGAGCCGGGAAGCCTCTATGGACAAGCCCCAGACCCTGCAGCAGAAGCATGCGGAACCCGGCCCTGTGCCGGTGCTGGAGGGCTTCTGCCAGCTGGATGCGGCGGGGCTGCAGGCCCTGCTGGAAGAGCTGGGCCTGGCCATGGATTTGGGGGACCTTGGCTTCCTGCAGGTCTATTTCCGGGACGAGGAAAAGCGGGACCCCACACTGACGGAGGTGCGGGTGGTGGACACCTATTGGTCCGACCACTGCCGGCACACAACCTTTGCCACCCACCTGGAGGACATCCAGATTGACGACCCGGCGGTCCAGGCCGCTTATAGCCGCTACCTGGCGGCCCGGGAGGAGGTCTACGGCGCCCAGAAGGCGGCGGACCGCCCCCAGACGCTTATGGACATTGCCACCATCGGCACCAAGACCCTGAAAAAGCGGGGGCTGCTCCCGGAACTGGACGAGAGCGAGGAGATCAACGCCTGCTCCATCCACGTGCCGGCCCAGGTGGACGGGGAGACCCAGGACTGGCTGTTGATGTTTAAAAATGAGACCCATAACCACCCCACGGAGATCGAGCCCTTCGGCGGCGCCGCCACCTGCATCGGCGGCTGTATCCGGGACCCCCTCTCCGGCCGGGTATATGTACACCAGGCCATGCGGGTCACCGGCGGCGGCGACCCCCGTGTGCCCTATGACCAGACCACCCCGGGCAAGCTCCCCCAGCGGAAAATTGCCCAGACGGCGGCGGCGGGCTACTCCTCCTATGGCAACCAGATCGGCCTGGCCACCGGCCATGTGGCGGAGGTCTATCACGAGGGGTATATCGCCAAGCGCTTAGAGTGCGGCGCTGTGGTGGGGGCTGCGCCGGCGGACCATGTGCGCCGGGAGACCCCGGCCCCCGGGGATGTGGTGATCCTCTTGGGCGGCCGCACCGGGCGGGACGGCATCGGCGGGGCCACCGGCTCCTCCAAAAGCCACGATTTAAAGAGCCTGGACACCATGGCCAGCGAGGTGCAGAAGGGCAACGCCCCGGAGGAGCGGAAGATCCAGCGCCTGTTCCGGGACGGGGCTGTGACCCGGATGATCAAGCGGTGCAACGACTTTGGCGCCGGCGGGGTCAGCGTGGCCATCGGCGAACTGGCCGACGGCCTGTCCATCGACCTGGACGCCGTGCGGAAGAAATACGACGGCCTGGACGGCACGGAGATCGCCATCTCCGAGTCCCAGGAGCGGATGGCTGTGGTGGTGGTCCCGGAAGATGCGGCCGCCTTCCTGGCCGCTGCCCAGGCGGAAAATCTGGAGGCCTATCCCGTGGCCACGGTGACGGCGGCCCCCCGGATGGTGATGACCTGGCAGGGGCAGACTGTGGCGGACCTGTCCCGGGCCTTTCTCAATACCAACGGGGCTGTGAAACACGCCCGGGTCCATGTGCCCCAGGCGGACCGCCCCCTGGCTGAGATCCATAGCGGCAGCCTGCGGGAGACGGCGGGCAGCCTGAAGTCCGCCAGCCGCCGGGGCCTTACCGAGCGGTTTGACGGGTCCATCGGCGCCGGCAGCGTGTTGATGCCCTTCGGCGGAAAGACCCAGCGCACCCCGGCCCAGGCCATGGCCGCCCTGTTCCCGGTGGAGCCGGGCCAGGTGACGAACCAGGCCAGCGTTATGGCCTGGGGCTTTGACCCGGACTGGATGAGCGCCGACCCCTATGCCGGGGCGGCGGCCAGTGTCATTACCTCCGTGGCCAAGGTGGTGGCCGCCGGGGCGGACTATCAAAAGGTATATCTCTCCTTACAGGAGTTTTTTGAAAAGCTGCGGGAGGATCCGGAGCGGTGGGGCAAGCCCTTCCAGGCCCTCTTGGGGGCCCTGGACGCCCAGCTGGGCCTGGGTTGTGCCGCCATCGGCGGCAAGGACTCCATGTCCGGCTCCTTCCTAGATATGGACGTGCCCCCCACGTTAATCTCCTTTGCCATTGCCCCTGTACAGGCGGGCAGCGTGCTCTCCCCGGAGTTTAAGGGGGCGGGCCACCCGGTGTACGCCTTTGGCGGCGGGGCTTTGGAGGATTATGCGGCCCACCGGGCGGCCTGGGAACAGTTTAGCGCCCTGTGCCAGGCGGGGAAGGTCCTCTCCGCCTGGGCGGTGGAAAACGGCGTCGGCGAGGCCGTGATGAAGATGGCCTTTGGCAACGGCATCGGCTTTGCTGCGGACCAGGACGCCGGCGCCCCCTGGTGGGGGCCCATGCCCGGCATGATTGTGGCCGAGCTGGCGGAAACTGTGGATTGCCCCGGCTGTCGGAAGATCGGCGTCACCACGGCCGAGCCCACGGTCACCATTGGGGCGGACACCGCCTCCATTGACGAGCTGATCCAGATCAACGACGGGGTGCTGGAGTCGGTCTACCCCACCCGGGCGGGCACGGCGGAGGCCGTGGCCCCCATCTCCTGGACAGGGGCCGCCCCGGCGGTGTGCCGGCACAAGACGGCAAGGCCTCGGGTGGTGATCCCGGTGTTCCCGGGCACCAACTGCGAATATGACACCGCCCGGGCCATTGAAAAGGCCGGCGGCCAGCCGGAGATTGTGGTCATCCGCAACCTGACGGCGTCTCTCTTAGAGCAGTCGGTGGACGCCCTGGAGGCGGCCATTTCTAACAGCCAGATCGTGGTGCTCCCCGGCGGGTTCTCCGGGGGCGACGAACCGGACGGGTCCGGCAAGTTCATCGCCTCCTTCTTCCGCAATCCCCGGATCGAGGCGGCGGTGGCAAAGCTGCTGCAGCAGCGGGACGGGCTGATGCTGGGCATCTGCAACGGGTTCCAGGCGCTGATTAAACTGGGGCTTGTCCCCTATGGGGAGATCCGGCCCATGACGGCGGACTGCCCCACGCTGACCTTCAATACCATCGGGCGGCACCAAAGCCGGTATGTGACCACCCGCATCTGCTCGGTAAAATCCCCCTGGCTGGCGGGCTGCGCCGTAGGGGAGACCCATGTGATCCCCATCTCCCACGGGGAGGGGCGGTTTGTGGCCTCGGCGGCGCTGCTGCAAAGTCTGGCGGAAAACGGCCAGATTGCCGCCCAGTATACCGATGCGGAAGGCCGGCCCTCTATGGACATTGACGTCAATCCCAATGGATCCCTATGGGCGGTGGAGGGGATCTTATCCCCCGACGGGCGGATCCTGGGAAAGATGGGCCATACCGAGCGGGTGGGCCAGTATGTGGCCAAAAATATCTACGGCAATAAAGTACAGCCCATCTTTGCCTCCGGCATCGGGTATTTCTTATAAAGAAAGGGCATAGAAAAAGGGGATGATGGGATGTTTGCAAAACTCAAAGCTCTGATCATCAAACACAAACGCTTTATTCTCTACGCCCTGGTGGGCGCACTGAACACCGTGGTGGACTTCCTCATGTTCACCCTGTTTTACCGGCTCATCGGCCTGCCGGAGGGCTGGAGCCAGGTGATCGGCTATATCTCCGGCATCCTGTGCAGCTTCTTGCTCAACAGCAACGTGACCTTTAAGGACAAGACGGTGAGCACCGGGAAAAGCGCCCTGCGGTTTATCATTGTAAACGGCGTCTCTTTGGGCGTGAGCACCCTGGCCATTGAGCTGCTCATCGGCGCCGGCCTCCAGTGGATCATTGCCAAGCTACTGATCACCGTGCTGGTGGCGCTGATCAACTACGTGGGCTATAAGCTCGTGGTGTTCAAGGTAAAAGACTAGAGGGGGAGAAGATATGACGGACAGAGAGCTGATCAACCTGGCTTATGAGGCCCGGAACCGGGCCTATGCTCCCCACTCGGGGTTTAAGGTGGGCGCAGCCCTGGAGTGCGCTGACGGCCGGGTTTTTCTAGGCTGCAACATTGAAAACGCCGCCTATGGCGAGAGCATCTGCGCCGAGCGGGTTGCGGTGTTTAAGGCCATCAGCGAAGGCGTCTATGACTTTCGCCGCCTGGCTGTGGCGGCGGAGGGGGAGAAATATTGCATGCCCTGCGGCGCCTGCCGCCAGGTGCTCCAGGAATTTGCCCCCAATATTGAGGTGCTCTGTGTACGGGCCGGGGGCAGCTATGTGAGCTACCGGCTGATGGAGCTGCTGCCCCACGCCTTTGATCTTTAAACCAGGAGCCGGGCGATCAGCGGGCGCAGGCCCTGGGCCCGAAGTTCGGCGTCTTGGGCGATCTGCGTGAAGCGGGATTGCAGCGCCGGCGTCTCCGTGCGCTGGGCATAGGTCTGAGCGGTCTCCGCCAGCTTCTCCTGGAGCAGGCAGACAGCCCGCAGCCCCTGCAGTGCCGAGGGGAGGGGCGGCTGATCCCGGCCGGCGCTGGGCAGGGGAGCGCCGCAGAGCAGGAAATACTCTGTCTCCACCTGCCGCAGATCGGCGGCACAGGCGGTGGCGTACTGACCCAGCAGCGGCTGGGTGGGGCAGCGGCCGGCCAGCCGGCGGAACAGCCGGACACTGGGCGAGCATTTGCCCCAGGTTTTCCAGGGCGTCTGGGTCGGAATAGGGGCCGGGCGCAGTGACCCGCTGCCAGACCGTCTGGAAGGTCTGTGTCGTTTGCAGGGAAATTTGGTCGTCCATGGGGATACCTCCAAAAAAACTTTATGCACTCCATTGTATGCCCCGCCGCCGGCGGGTTGCAGCGGGGGGCGCAGAGAGGAGCGCATATGCCAAGGTTTTTTCTTACGGCCAGCAACATTTTTGGTGGCGTGGCCTATATCAACGGGGCCGATGCGGCCCATCTCCGGGTTCTGCGGGTCCGAAAAGGCGAGGATCTGGTGGTCTGCGACGGAAACGGCACCGACTACCGGTGCCGGATAACCGAGGTCGGGGCGGAAGGCGTCCAGGCGGAGATTTTGGAGACTTCGCCCTCCCAAGGGGAGCCCACGGTGGCCTGCCGGGTATACGCCGCCTTTTCCAAAGGGGACAAGATGGACGCCGTGGTGCAGAAGTCGGTGGAGATCGGCGCCGCTGGGGTGGTGGTTTTCCCCTCCGCCCGGTGCGTGTCCCGGCCCACGGGGCCGGCCTTAATCAAAAAACAAAACCGCTGGCAGAAAATCGCCCAGGAGGCCGCCATGCAGTGCGGCCGGGGCATCATCCCCCAGGTGGAGGTGGCCCCCAGCTACGAAGCGGCCATCTGCCAGGCGGCGGGGGCGGCCCTGCCCCTGTTCCTCTATGAGGAGGAGCGGGAATTTTCCCTGCAGGTTGCCCTACAGGACGCCCCGGCGGCGGAGGCCATATCCCTGGTCACCGGGCCGGAGGGGGGCTTTACCCCGGAGGAGGCGGCCTTTGCCAAGGCGCAGGGTATGCGTCTGACCACCATGGGCAGCCGGATCCTCCGGTGTGAGACGGCGCCCATCTGTGCCCTGTCCGCCGTGATGCTGGCTACGGGCAATCTATAAAACCACAGCGGGAGGAATACCATGTCTGGAAAAAGCAGCAACGCCAAACGCCAAGCGCAAAAACGGGAAGACCAGATGTTCAACCGGATTCTGGTGGCCTTTGGCATCGCCATTGTCCTGGAAGTTATTTTTGTGATGATCTACCGGTACTATTACCGGGGAAATACCCAGCCCAACACGGCGGCCCTGGTCCTGGGGCTCATCGCCCTGGCGGCGGCAGCGGCCTGCGGCCTCACCTTCCTTACGGCCCACGGCCGGGCCCACCACGCCAAGGCCCTGGGCGTTGGCGTCCTGGTATCTTTGGGTGCGGCGGCTGCCTTTTTGCTCATGTACCGCTTTGGCACCTTTGCCGCCAGCTTCTGCTGCATCATCTGTCCCCTGGTGGTGGGGCTGTACCTGGTGTACACGGTTTACCCCCGGGAGTTTTTCCTTTTGGCCATTGGCGCCGGCGGCAGCATTGTGGCCCTGTGGCTGGTGCGCCGGTACTGGGAGACCGTGCCCTACCGCAGCTACCTGCTTTTGGGGCTGCTGGCCTTGGCGTTGATCCTGATACTCCTGGGCACCTGGCTGGCCGGGCGGCATAAGGGCGTGCTCCATCTGGGGCGGCTCCGGCTGCGGGTCTACGCCACCAAAGGCGGGCGGATCCCCTTGGCGGTGACCCTGGGCGTGGCCCTGTTGCTGACTGTCCTGACGTTGATTTTGGGGCCTCAGGTGGCCTATGTGGGGCAGCTGATTTTAGGCGGCCTAATCTTTATCGCTGCGGTGTATTTCACCGTGAAGCTCATGTGATCCCTAGCCCAAGCGGGGCTATTTCAAATACATTGAAGGAGGCAAAAACGATGGCAAAAGTCCCTGCATCTATGGAAGATAAGAAAAAAAGTTACTATAAGTACTATTTGCAAGACATGGCGCCTGTGCCCCAGGAGAAATATGACCAGATTGCAGCCGGCCCTATGGACAACGCTGTTGCGCCCTTGATCCAGAACCGCAATGACCTGTTCAACCCCGGCTACATGCCGGCGGAGTTCGGCTGGTGGCTGCTGCCGGACGGCACCGCCCTGATTGCCAACCAGACCTTTTTCCCCAACACCACCGGGGAGATGTTTGACTGGTGGTTTGCCTGGCATCCCATTGATCGCCTGCGCTACGCCTGCTGGGACAGCGAGGATCACTATGATGTGTATCTGAATGACCCGGCCCGGGCCCTGGATATGAGCCTCTCCATGCGGGAGCGGCACTGGGGCAGCATCCACAATGTCTGGGAGTCTTTGGATAGCAGTGCCCCGGCAGGGTTGCTGCAGATTCGGTTCAAACGGCCTGGGGAAATGGGCTATGACGAGTCCAAGATCGATACCCCTGCCTGCAACGCCCTGGTCTGCGCCAACTGCTCTACCATCGGCAATGACCAGATCCCTGACGTGCCTGTGGTTATGACCCACTTCCTTCGCCCGGTAGAGGGCGGCAGTGAGCTGCGCAGCCGCTTCTGGCTGGGCTGGCAGATCATCAACGGCGAGGCGGTTATGTGCATCCCTGACGGGATTTCCGTCCCTGCAGAGGTGCCAAAAACCTTATTGGGCCACAATGTGAAGGAGTTTACCAACCTGGCGGCCATTCTCCCCTCCATTTATGCTGAGGAGAAGGACAACTGGGAAGTGAAAATCTAAATCTCCCTGCGGAGAAACAACAAGGGAAACACCCACCGAAAAAGGCGGCGCAGGCTGTCTGCGCCGCCTTTTTGCTGGGAGCAGGAGCATACCATGAACATCGCACGACTACTTACCCCCAAGGCGGACTTGGAGTACCTGTATATAGACAACACCCTGCGCCAGGGTCTGGAAAAAATGCGGGCCCACAGCTATACGGCGATCCCCGTGATCACCCGGGAAGGGGCCTATGCCGGCAGCGTCAGCGAAGGGGACTTCCTCTGGCATATTTTAAAGCAGGGGGAGGCCGGCATGAAGGCCCAGGAGCGGTTTTCCATCTCGGACATTTTGCGCCGGGACTGGAACCCAGCGGTGGGCATCTCCATGCCGCTGCAGGCCCTGGTGGACCAGGCCTTAAGACAGAACTTTGTTCCCGTGGTGGATGACCGGGACGTATTCATCGGCATTGTCACCCGAAAAGCCATTATCAAGGCCCTTTTGGCGGAGACTGCGGCGGATCAGCCGGCGGTGCAAATGGGGGACATTCCCAAAAACGGGGAATTTCATGTTGACATAGGCGTCTCCCCTGGGGTATAATGTGCATCTGTAAAGAATGGCGTAATGTGCGCCGCTTTTCTATGAATTTGGAAAACGAACGGCAGCTTTTTGCCGATGCGTAATTAAACGAACAGGAGGTGTACCCCCATGCTTCGGACATATCAACCCAAAAAGCGGCAGCGTGCTAAGGAGCACGGTTTCCGGAAGAGAATGGCTACCCGCAACGGGCGCAAGGTTTTGGCCCGCCGCCGCAGCAAAGGCCGTGCAAAGCTCTCTGCCTAATTTTTGGCTGCAACTTGAAACGGAGTGTTCCAGGTGAAATTTACCTTGTCGCTGAAACACAATTATGAATTTCGCCGCCTCTATACAAAAGGGGCCTCCGCTGTAGGGGCCAATCTGGTGGTCTACTGCAGGAAAAGGAAAGGGCCGGGCAATCGGCTCGGCATCACAGTTGGTGCAAAGGTGGGCAACGCCGTTAACCGGAACCGGGTCCGCCGGCGCATCAAGGAAATTTACCGGCTCAACGAGGACAAGCTGCGTCCCGGCCTGGACATCGTCGTGGTGGCCAGGGCGAGAAGCCGGCACGCAAAGTACCGCACGCTGGAGTCCGAATTCCTCACCCACTGTGGGAAGCTGGGCCTGCTTATGGGGAACAATGAAAAAGATTCTCATTAAATTGGTCCAATTTTATCGGAAACAGATCTCACCAGTCACAAAGCCCTGCTGCCGCTTTATTCCAACCTGTTCGGAATATGCCCTGGAGGCATTGGAGAAATATGGCGCCGGCAAGGGCCTTTGGTTGACCATCAAACGAATCATTCGCTGCAACCCTTTTTGCAAGGGCGGCTATGACCCTGTGCCCTAGATTAGAGCCCGTGTCTCCCTGGCCAGGGGCATTTGATATACACGGAGAAACGGCGGTTCGCACATGTCAATAATCACAACGCCATTTGCATGGCTGCTGATGACCTTCTACAACTTAACCGGGAGCTATGGGCTGTCCCTGATTTTGTTCTCCCTGGTGGTCAAGTTGATTCTCTTGCCCTTCCAAATGAAGAGCAAGCGCAGCACAATGCGTATGACCCGGCTTACCCCTCGGGTGAAAGCCCTGGAGAAAAAGTACGAGGGCAACCGGGCCAAGTATAACGAGGAAGTGGCCAAGCTCTATCGTGAGGAAAAAATCAAGCCCATGAGCGGCTGCTTGTGGAGTTTGATCCCCTTCCCCATCATGCTGGCCCTGTATGCGGTTATCCGTCAGCCTTTGACCATGCTCATGAAGCTGACTGCAGAGCAGATCACCCAGGTGACGGAGACCTTGACTTCCCTAGGGGTAAATTTAAGCAATGCCACGGGCGCCTACAGTGAGCTGCCCATTGCCCAGGCGGTGTACAACAACTTTGACGCCGTCCATGCGGTGGTGCCGGAAGTGCAGAGGATCGACTTCAACTTCCTGGGCATCAACCTGGCAGATTTCCCCAAGGATCATATCTTCGGCCTGTTTAGCGGCGACACCTCCGGCGGCGCTTGGGTCATCATCATGATGTTCCTGATCCCCCTGCTGGCGGGCTTTTTGTCCTGGGCTTCCATGAAGCTCAGTGCAGCTATGTCCCCCTCTACGGCAGAGGCTACCGGCGGCAGCATGAAGATCATGAACTGGATTATGCCCCTGTTTTCCCTGTACATCGGCCTGGTTATGCCGGCCGGCATGGGCATCTACTGGATCAGCCAGAGCGTATTTAGCATTATCCAGGAGTTCTTCTTAAACAGGCATTACAAGAAAGTGCTGGACGCAGAGGATGCTGTGCGTCTGGAAAAAGAGCGGCTCTTAGAAGAAGAGCGGGCCCGCAAACGGGAAGAGCGGGAGCGGCTCCGGGCGGAGCATAAGCTGACCCGGGATCCCAACACCTCCCGGCGGAAGCGGGGAAAGGAAGAGCGGCAGAAAGAGGCGGAACGCCTGGCCAAGGCCAAAGCCGCTGAGCGCAAGGACAAGGAAGCGGATAACCCCTCTCGGGTGGGCAACCGGCCCTATGCCCGTGGTCGGGCTTATGTGCCGGACCGGTACACCAATCCGGCAGCTGTGTCTAGGGATCTAGACGCCGGCGAGGCAGAGGAAACCCCCGCTTTGGAGACGGAGAGCACAGCCCTGCCGGAGGCTGGGGCAGATGCCGCAGCAGCGCCGGAGACCTCGGCTGCAGAGCCGGCGGCAACCCCTGTAGAGGATGCCCCGAAGGCAGATGAGGCCCCTGTAGAGGCGGCCCCGGCGGAGGCGGCGGAGCCAGCAGCAGAGCCGGCCACCCAGGTAGAGGCGGAGACAGCTCCGGAGACCCCGGCAACAGAGCCGGAGGCCGATCAGGCGCCTGCAACGGAGGAGCCGTCCAAGGAAGAGTAACCGAGGATTTTTTGGAGATTGAAAAGATATGAGAAAATCAATTGACGTCACCGGCAAGACAGAGGAAGAGGCCATTTCCGCTGCCCTGGCCCAGATCGGCCGGGACCGGGATGAGGTCTCCGTAGAGATATTGGAACGGGCAAAGTCCGGCTTTTTGGGCCTGGGTGCCACCCCGGCCCAGGTGCGGGTTTACTACGAGGTAGTGGAATCTTCTCTGGACAAGACGGAGGCCTTTTTAAAGGGGCTGCTGGAGCACATGGGTTCCCAAGCCGTGCCTGAGGTGCGCCAGGGGGAAGACGACAGGATCCTGGTGAATCTGGTGGGCGAGAACCTGGGCATGCTCATCGGCCGCCGGGGCGAGACCCTGGATGCTATCCAGCATCTGGCCAATTATGTGGTGAACCGCACCTTGGATAAGCGGGTTCGCATCAGCGTGGATGCAGAGAATTACCGCAGCAAGCGGGAGGAGTCCCTGTGCCGCCTGGCGGAGAAGGTTGCAGGCAAGGTGGTCAAATACCGCCGCAACGTCACCCTGGAGGCCATGAACTCCTATGAGCGCCATGTGATCCATACGGCTTTGCAGACCTATACCGGCGTGACCACCTATTCCACCGGCACGGAGCCCAACCGCCGGGTAGTGGTGGCCTATGACGGGCCGGCACGGCCGTCTTACAGCAAGGGCCGGCAGGATGGGCGCAGCGGCAGCGGCCGCCAGCCCCGCAGGCCCGGACCGGCGGCGGAGGTCTATGCTACCCCGCCCCAGGAGGATGTACCCAAAAAACCAGACGTAATCGAATGGTTTTAATTGAAAGAATGGGGGATGCACCATGGTATTTGATAAAGTAAGGACCCTGCTATCTGAACAACTTGGCGTAAGCGAAGAGGAGATCGATCTGAACACCGATGTGGTGGAGGATCTGGGCGCCGATTCCCTGGACGTGGTGGAGCTCATCATGGCCTTGGAAGAGGAGTATGGCCTGGTGATCACCGATGAGGCGGTCCACGATCTAAAGACCGTGGGGGACATCGTGTCCTTTATCGAGGGTATGATCTAACCGCAACCATACAGCATAACCGCAAGGGTGCGGTGTGCCTTGGCACACTGCGCCCTTTTTTATTGGATGCTCTGGCGGGCTTTGGGCCGGGGCAGAAAGTCCCCAGAAAAACTGCACTCGAATATTGACGAAGCCCCGGCAAAAAAGTAAAATAAAAGAAGTGTGATAAAAAGCCAGGGGGAGAGCGCATGGGGAAAATTGGATTTGACAACGACAAATACATCAGCCTGCAATCGGAAAAAATCCGGGAGCGGATCGCCAGCTTCGGCGGGAAGCTGTACCTGGAATTCGGGGGCAAGCTGTTTGACGACTACCACGCCGCCCGGGTGCTGCCGGGTTTCCAGCCGGACAGCAAGGTGCGTATGCTCTCGGCCCTGGCGGACCAGGCGGAGATTATCATTGCCATCAACGCCTCGGACATCGAGAAGAACAAGGTCCGGGGGGATTTGGGCATCACTTATGACTTAGAGACTCTGCGGCTGATTGATGCCTTCCGGGGCGTGGGCCTGTATGTGGGCAGCGTGGTGCTGACCCAGGACTCCGGCCAGGCGGCGGCGGAGCACTTTTGCAAGCGGCTGGAGGCCTTGGGCATTAGGGTCTACCGCCACTATCCCATTGAAGGCTACCCCTCCAACATCGAGGGCATCGTCAGCGACGAGGGCTATGGCCGCAACGACTACATAGAGACCACCCGTTCCCTGGTGGTGGTGACGGCCCCCGGCCCTGGCAGCGGGAAGATGGCCACCTGCCTCTCCCAGCTGTACCACGACCATAAGCGGGGCATCCGCTCCGGCTATGCCAAGTTTGAAACCTTTCCCATTTGGAATCTGCCCCTGAAACACCCGGTGAACATGGCCTATGAGGCGGCCACGGCGGATCTCAATGACATCAATATGCTAGACCCCTTCCACCTGGAGGCCTATGGGGAGCTGACGGTTAACTACAACCGGGACGTGGAGATTTTCCCGGTGCTCCGGGCCATCTTTGAGCGGATTTTGGGGGAGTGCCCCTATAAGTCCCCCACGGACATGGGGGTGAACATGGCGGGCTTTTGTATTTTTGACAACGATGTGGTGGAGGCGGCCTCCCGTGCGGAGATCGTCCGCCGCTATTATGACGCCCTGTGCAACCGGCGGAAGGGCACCGGCGGAGACGAGGAAGTCTATAAGCTGGAGCTGCTTTTAAAACAGGCCGGCGTTACGCCGGAATCCCGGGCGGTGGCCGGCCCGGCAGAGGTGGCGGCAGAGGCCACCGGCGCCCCGGCCACAGCCATTGAGCTGCCCAACGGGGCCATTGTCACGGGGAAGACCTCCAAGCTTTTGGGCGCTTCAGCGGCGGCCCTGCTGAACGCTGTGAAAGTCCTGGGGGGCATCCCGGACGAGCTCCATCTCATCCCGCCCCAGGTGATCGAGCCCATTCAGGACCTGAAAACCCACAATTTGGGCGGGCACAACCCCCGGCTCCACACAGACGAGGTGCTGATCGCCCTGGCCATTGCCGCCGCCACCAGCCGGGAGGCCAAGCGGGCCATGGACCAGCTGGTGCGGCTGAAGGGCTGTGAGGTCCATTCCACGGTGATTTTGTCCCAGGTGGATGTGAACGTGTTTAAAAAATTGGGCATGAACCTCACCTGCGACCCTAAGTACCAGACCAAGAAGCTTTACCACAAATAAAGGGCGGCCGACCCCGCCGGAAGGAGTTTTTTTATGGCAGTGAAATATATTTTTGTCACCGGCGGTGTGGTTTCCGGTCTGGGCAAGGGCATCTCGGCGGCCTCCCTGGGCCGGCTGCTGAAGCAGCGGGGCCTGAAGGTGGCCAACCAGAAGTTCGACCCCTATTTAAACGTGGACCCGGGCACCATGAGCCCCTTCCAGCACGGGGAGGTATTCGTCACCGACGACGGGGCGGAGACCGACTTGGACCTGGGCCACTATGAGCGGTTTACAGACGAAAATTTAAGCGGGGACTCCAGCATCACCTCCGGCAAGGTCTATTGGTCCGTCCTGTCCCGGGAGCGGGCGGGGGATTACTTAGGGGGCACGGTGCAGATTATCCCCCACATCACCAACGAGATCAAGGCCTGCATCTATAAGCTGGGCAAGTCCGGCGTGGACGTGGTGATCTCTGAAATCGGCGGCACCGTGGGGGACATCGAGTCCCAGGCCTTTTTAGAGGCCATCCGCCAGGTGGCCGGAGAAGTGGGCCGGGAGAACGTGCTGTACATCCACGTGTCCCTGATTGTGAATATCCCCGGCTCCAACGAGCTGAAGAGCAAGCCCACCCAGCACACGGTAAAGGAACTGCGGGCCATCGGCATCCAGCCGGATATTCTGATTTGCCGCAGCGACTATGAGATCCCCCGGGGTATGATCGACAAGATCGCCCTGTTCTGCAATGTGGACACCGACTGCATCATCCCCAACTTGACGGCGGAGACCCTGTACCAGGTGCCCCTGATGCTCCATGACGAGGGCTTGGACACCGCCGTGGTGCGCAAGTTGGGCCTGGACTGCCCGGAGCCGGATCTGGGCGAGTGGACGAGTATGGTGGACCGCATCCTCCATGTCCAGGGGCAGGTGAAAATTGCCCTGGTGGGGAAATATACCGATTTACACGACTCTTATTTAAGCGTAGTGGAGGCTTTATACCACGGTGGATTTGAAAATGACGTCCATGTGGAGATTAAGTGGGTAAACTCAGAAGAGGTGACCCCGGAGACGGCGCCGGCCCTTTTGGGGGACTGCCAGGGGATCTTAATCCCCGGCGGCTTCGGCGACCGGGGGACGGAGGGCATGATCAACGCCGTCCAGTACGCCCGGGAGCAGAAGGTGCCTTTCTTTGGCATTTGCCTGGGTATGCAGATGTCCGTGGTGGAGTTTGCCCGCCATGTGGCCAATATGCCCGGCGCCCACTCCACGGAGTTTTCCCCGGAGACGCCGTATCCGGTGATCGACCTGATGCTGGAGCAGCGGACCATTACGGAAAAGGGCGGCACCATGCGCCTGGGAAAATACGACTGCCACCTGCCGGAGGCGGACAGCAACGCCTACCGGGCCTATGGCCGGGCGGACATCTCCGAGCGGCACCGCCATCGCTGGGAAGTGAACAACAACTTCCGGGAGGCCCTGCAGGAGAGCGGCCTGCGGCTTACCGGCCTGTCCCCAGACGGGTTTTTGGTGGAGATTGTGGAGATCCAGGATCACCCCTGGTTCACCGGCGTCCAATTCCATCCGGAATTCAAAAGCCGGCCCAACCGGGCCCACCCGTTGTTCCGGGATTTCATCCAGGCCGCCAAAGCGTACAGAGGAAAATAAGCCCCCGGTTGGGCCGGCTTTTTGTCATCCCCGAGCGGTTCCGGCGCAGCCGGGAGCGAGTGGGGACATTGTGCAACGGGCAATGGCCGTTGGCCCAATCGGGCCCACCCATTGTTCTGGGATTTTATCCAGGCTGCCAAAGCGTACAGAGGAGAGTAAGCCCCCGGTTGAGATTGCCGAAAAAGGCAAAGGGCTGCGGCGGTGAAAAGATAAGCTGTTTATACAAGAAAAAAGGCGCCTGCAGGTTTTTCCTGCAGGCGCCTTTTCTATCATTTTTTATACGTCCCAGCTGGTCAAATAGGTCTGCTGCTCCGATGTCAGGCTGTCGATGGGGATGCCCCAGGCGGCCAGTTTCCGCCGGGCCACGTCCAGGTCGATGGCCTCCGGCACCGGGTAGACCCCGGGGGCAATGCCCCGGTTCTGGGCCAGATAGGCCGCCGAGAGGGCCTGGATGGCAAAGCTCATGTCCATAATCTCCACAGGATGCCCGTCCCCGGAGGCCAGGTTCACCAGCCGCCCCTCTGCCAAAACGGAGATGCAGTGGCCGTTGGGCAGGCGGTAACCGGAGATGTTGGCCCGCTGGGGGATTTTTTCCACGGCGGCAGCCTCCAGATAGGCCATGTCCAGCTCCACATTGAAGTGGCCGGCGTTGCAGCATACGGCCCCGTCCCGCATGGCCAAAAAGTGGCGCTCTGTGATCACGTCCCGGCAGCCGGTGACGGTGATGAAGAGGTCGCCCAGGGGGGCGGCCTGGTCCATGGGCAGGACAGTAAAGCCGTCCATCACCGCCTCCATGGCCTTTACCGGGTCCACCTCGGTGATGATGACCTTGGCGCCCAGGCCCTTGGCCCGCATGGAGACCCCCTTACCGCACCAGCCGTAGCCGGCGACCACCACGGTCTTGCCCGCCACCACCAGGTTGGTGGTGCGGTTGATGCCGTCCCACACCGACTGGCCGGTGCCGTAGCGGTTGTCAAACAGGTACTTGCATCGAGCGTTGTTCACGGTGATCATGGGGAAGCGAAGCTGGCCGTTTTTGGCCATGGCATTGAGGCGGATGACCCCGGTGGTGGTCTCCTCACAGCCGCCCAGGATGCCGGGGATCAGGTGCTGCAGCCTGGTGTGGAGCAGGTGCACCAGATCACCCCCATCGTCGATGACGATCTGAGGTCCGCAGGCCAGCACGTCGGTCAGGTGCTTTTCGTAGGTCGCCGGGTCCGCCCCGTGGCGGGCAAAGACCTGGATGCCCCCGGCGTCCACCGCCGCCGCCACATCGTCCTGGGTGGACAGGGGATTGCAGCCGGTGACGTGCATCTCCGCCCCGCCGGCGGCCAGCGTGCGGCACAGGCAGGCGGTTTTGGACTCCATATGTACAGAAAGGGCGATTTTCAGCCCGGTAAAGGGTTTCGTTTCGGAAAATTCCCGGTAGATCCCCTGGAGCAGGGGCATGTGGGCCCAGGCCCATTGGATTTTCTGCTCCCCGGCCGGGGCCAGGGAGGGGTCGAATATATCGCTCATAGTGCCTCCTTATCTCGTCTCGGCCATGGGCCAAGTGCCCAGGCGGCGGCAGATCCGGCCCACTTCGTAGCGGACCCGCTCTTCATCGATGGTGCAAAGCTGCCGGCCCTCCATCAGGACCTGGCCGTCTACAATCAGGGTGTCCACCTCGCCGCCGGTCATGGAATAGGCCAGGGCAGCCACCAGGTCGTTTTGTGGCTGCAAATTGGCCTGGTTCAAGTCCAGAATGGCCAAATCCCCGGCTCTCCCCACGGCCAACACGCCGCTGTCCAGGCCCAGGGCCCTTGCCCCGTTTTCTGTGGCGATGGCCAGCGCCTGGCGGGCGGTGACCGCCAGAGGGTCGTGGCGGATGCCCTTGTGGAGCAGGGCCAAAAAGCCCATCTCCCGGAACATGTTCAAGGTGTTGTTGGAAGAGGCCCCGTCGGTGCCCAGGCACACATTTACCCCGGCCTGGAGCAGGTCCGGCACGGGGGCTACGCCGTTGGCCAGCTTTAAGTTGCTCACCGGGTTGGTGGCCACGGAGACGCCCCGCTCCGCCAGGAGCTGGATGTCCTCTGCCGTGAGCTGGACACAGTGGGCCGCCACCGTGCGGCCTGTGAGCAGGCCGCCGGCATCCACCACCTGGCAGGGGGTCATGCCGTAGCGCTCTTGCATCTGCTTTACCTCGCTCAGGGACTCGCTAATATGCACGTGGATGCCCAGACCCTTGTCCCGGGCCAGGTCGGCGATCTCCCGCATATAGCCCATGTCGCAGGTGTAGGGGGCGTGGGGGGCCAGCATAAAGCTGACCCGGGGCAGGCCGCCGTAGACCTCCAGCTCTGTCAGGGCCTCCTGGATGCGCCGCTTGCCGCCGGCTACGTCATCCGCCCCGCCGGTGAGCCCCCGGCTGAGCACGGCCCGGATGCCGCTGTCCTGTACCGCCCGGGCGGTGGCGTGGATGAAGGGGTACATGTCCAAAAAGGCGCCGGTGCCGGATTTGATCATCTCGGCAATGCCCAGCATGGCACCCCAGTAGCCGTCTTCTTCCTCCAGTTTGTCCTCCAGGGGCAGAATGCGGCCAAAGAGCCACTGGTCAAACAGCAGGTCGTCGGCGCAGTTGCGGAACAGGGTCATATAGGCGTGGGTGTGGGCGTTGATGAGGCTGGGCATCACCAGTTTGCCGGCGGCGGAGATGGTCCGGGCCGCCTTGGGGGCCGCCGGGTCCATCTGGCCGACCATGGTGATTTTCCCATCTGTGATGCCCACATCGGCGGGGCGCACCTCCGGCCCCTGGGGGCCGGGGACCAGGGCCAATCCGCCGGTAATCAAAAGATCCATATTGTGTCCTCCTCTCCCGGCCAGGGGCCGGAACGGTATAAAAAGCGTCTTTGGGGCTATTATACCATGCCCGCCGCCTCTTTCCAAGCCGTTTGAAGCGAATAAAAAAGAAGCTGCCTTAGCAGCTTCTTTCAGGGTGCAGAAAAAGGCTTTTCCTTTTTCCGCTAAGGGGAGCATGCTTCTAGGGGGCCTTTCAGCACCAGCCCAAGAGCCGGGCCCCCAGCCAGCAGAGCCCCATGACCAGGGCCCCCATGGCGATCAAGGCCCCAGGGGGCAGGCGGGTCAGCTTCCCGCTGAGGTGGGTGGACTTGATGTACCCGTCCGCCACCCGGCGGGCCTCCTCGATCACCTGCCCCGGGTCTACGGTGGATTTGTGGAACAGATCTTCCTTGACAATGAAGATGGCCTCTTCAAATACCCGGGGATCCGGAGATTTTACAACGATTACACGTTTTGAAATGCCTTTTACCAAACGATCACACCCCTATCCATTTGATTCCAGTTTGCCCGGAAGGGGCGGGAGATATACAGGGTTTTCCCAGTTTTGGCCTATTTCCGCTGCTGGACCAATACTGCCAGCACGGTCATGTCGTCGTCGGCGCCGTAGCGGTCGCTGGCCGCCTGGAGCACCTGGGCGGCCAAGTCCT
>CAZXRD010000002.1:25665-27450 GCA_964642465.1 uncultured Oscillospiraceae bacterium
GGGCGGCGCTGATGGAGGCCTCCCGGCTGCCAGCCAGGCGGGCCGTCCAGCGGAAGCTGGAGGCGGGGAGGAGCATGAACACCACCGAGGTGACAAAGACCTCATAGAGCACGGCGGGGCTGGTATAGGGGGAGTAGGTCCAGAGCACGGACACGGCGTTTGCCAATATATAGGTCAGGGTAAACAGCAGCCGGCTGTGGTGGTAAAAGACCCCCGCCAGGCAGCCGGAAAAGGCGTAGGCCATGCTGTAAAAGGGGGAAAAGGCCCCGGCGCAGTCCATGGCCAGGCCCATAGCCACACCGGCGGCCGCACCGGCGCCCATGCCGCCGCCGGCGGCGATGACCAGCACGGTGAGGGAGGCCAGCAGCCGCCCCACGGAGATCATATGAAACAGCTCCAGGGGCACCAGGGCGATGTATAAGGTGGCCAGCAGAATCAGCAGGCTCACGTTCCGCCGCTGCTCCCCCTCCCCGGACTTGGCCGGGGCAAAGGCAAAGCGGTAGAAATAGGCGGCGCCGCCTACCAAAATGGTCTCCGTTATGTACAGGACCACTGCCGTGAGCCGCCAAGCGGCGTCCATGGCATATACCGCCCCGGTGGCGGCGGCCATAAAGGCGGCGATGGCCGGCATAAACCAGGTGGTCCGCATGGGCCGGGTGCCCCAGAATACAAAGGCCGCCGCATAGACCAAAATACACATGGCCCCATATTTCAGGCCCATGTCGTAGCCGCCCCGGAGGGCATAGCCCAAAAGGGCCCCCGCCAAGGCGGAAAATCCCCGGGCTCCGGGTCCGGAAGCCGCCACCATGCTTACGCCGAAGGGGGCGTAATTGCCAAACACCGTGGTGTTGGATAAAATGAGCCCGGCGAGAAAGCGGACGCCGTATTCCACGCCCCGGAGGGCGGCCGTCCGCTGCATCAGCCCTTTTACCTTGGTTTTCAGCCCGTCCCGGGCCTGGGAGAGCCGTTGTGTCAATGGGTTGTCCATCACGAAGATCCGCTCCTTATCGCTTTACATAAGTCCATTATAGGGGCGGGAGGACGTGAAAGGCGTCAGAACCTGCGCCGAGGAAGGGGAATGTTTTGCCATTCCCCTTGATAAAATGTGGAAATTTGTATAAACTAACGGAGAAGCCGGCTATTTGCGCTCTAAAAAAGAAATCGCCCCGGCTGTTTCGCCGGGGCGATGGGTTGCGCTGTAGAAGCTTAGGCTCGGGGGGCGTTGAGGGCCCGCTTCAGCCTGGGGGTAATCAGGGTGCACAGGAGCACCTTTAAGGCGTCCCCCGGCAGGAAGATGAGGCAGCCATAGACCATCACATAGCCGATGCCCTGGGCGCTTTGGAGGTAGAAGCGGAGGATGAGGTACATATAGGGCAGGCCGATTACATAGATGGCCAGCATGGACAGTACCCCCGCCAAAATCAGGCCCTTGTAGGTGGGCTTTTTCTCATACACATAGCCGGCCACCCAGGCGCCGGGGATCAGACCCAGGAGAAAGCCAAAACTGGGGAGCAGCACATAGGTAAACCCGCCCCCCTGGGCGAAAATCGGCAGGCCAAACAGGCCCAGGGCCAGATACAGCAGCTGGGAGACGGTGCCCCAGGTCTTGCCCAAGAGGACGCCGGACATCAGCGTGAAAAAGTTCATCATGGTGATGGGGGCCAGGGGCATGGGAATGCGGATAAACGCCCCCGCCGCCGTTAAAGCGGTCATCAGGGGGACTAGAATCAGCGTGCGTACGCTCGGCTTGGTTACAGGTTTCATGAGGGCCTCCCAGGTGTAAAA
>CAZXRD010000002.1:27550-44087 GCA_964642465.1 uncultured Oscillospiraceae bacterium
GCCGGAGGGGGAGCAATATGGATCCAGCATACAAATTGATCCGCTTGGAAGAAGTGGGGTCTACCAACGACTATCTAAAGGCCTTGGCCCTGCAGGAGGGAGCGGCGCCCCTGGCCGTTTTGGCCCGGCGGCAGACGGCGGGCAAGGGCCGCCGGGGCCGGTCCTTTGCCTCGGCGGAGGGGGGCATGTATTTAAGCTTTATGACAGAGCCGGCAGCGCCCTATCTCATCACCTGCCGTACCGCCGTCTGTGTGGCGGAGGCGGTGGAGGAGATCTGCGGCTTCTCCCCCAAGATCAAGTGGACCAACGACCTGCGGATAGACGGGAAAAAGCTCTCCGGCATGCTGTGCGAGAGCGTGTACCGGGGCATGGAAAACCTGTGCTGCGTCATGGGCGTGGGGGTGAATTTAAACCAGGTCCTAGCGGATTTCCCCCCGGAGTTGCAGGACGCCGTCTGCTCCGTGCAGATGCACACCGGCCGCAGCACCGACCCGGAGGCCTTGGCCTGGGCAGTGCTGCGGCGTATGGCGGCGCCCTATACCCCGAAGGGGGTGCTGGCGGCCTATCGGGCACGGTGCGAGAACATCGGCCAGCCGGTTGCGTATTTCAAAGGGGAGCGGCTAATGCAGGGCCTTTGCCAGGGCATCGGCGACCAGGGGGAACTGTTGGTGGAATTGCTGGACGGGAAAGTGGAAAAAATCTTCTTTGGAGAGGTGAGTTTGCAGGCCTTTTGACGCAAAAAGCCTTGCAATGGGGCATGGAATGTGGTATAGTAACTGTGTTCGTATGTAAGGTAAGTTTTGGAGTGGGCGCCCCCCACTCTTTTTCTTGCGTGAAATTGATTTGTTAAAATTCCCCGCCAGGCGGCGGGAACGAGGTGACGCCATGAAAAAGGTAACCCAAGTGGTGGAGGAATTGGCCCGGCCGGTGGTGGAAGGACTGGGCTGCAGCCTTTGGGACGTGGAATACGTGAAAGAGGCGGGCAGCTGGTACCTGCGGGTCTACATTGACAAGGCCGGCGGCGTCTCCATTGACGACTGCGAGGCGGTGAGCCGGGCGCTGGACGGCCTTTTGGACGAGGCGGACCCCATCCCGGACAGTTACACCTTTGAGGTCTCCTCCGCCGGGGCGGAACGGCAGCTAAAGCGGCCGGGGGATTTTGCCCAGTTCATGGGCAGCCTGGTGGCGGTGAAGCTGTACTCCGCCATAGACGGGCAAAAGGAATATATCGGCAATCTGACCGCCTATCAGGACGGGGATATAGAGATAGAAAACCAGGCGGGCCGGCGGCGCTTTTCCAAGGATCAAGTGGCCAGCGTCCGGCTGCGTATCAGCTGAAAAGGTATGGAGGGAACGTGTAAATGAACGCAGAATTTTTTGATGCGATCGCTGATATAGAGAAGGAAAAGGGCATTTCCAAGGCCTATATGCTGGAGAAAATCCAGCAGGCCCTATTGGCAGCCCTGAAAAAGGACAATCCCGCCGCAGCGGACAACGTGGTGGTGGACGTGGACGAGGCAAAAAAGCAGATCGCCATGTACATCCAGAAAACCGTGGTGGAGGAAGTGGAGGAGCCCGCCATAGAGCTCAGCTTAGAGCAGGCCCGGTCCATCTCCCCCAAGGCGGAGATCGGGGACATTGTCCCTGTGGAAGTGGAGACGAAAAAATTCGGCCGCATTGCCGCCCAGGCTGCCAAGCAGGTGATTATCCAGGGCATCCGGGAGGCGGAGCGTGGCCTGATCTATCAGGAGTTTACCTCCAAAGAGCATGAGATCCTCACCGGCGTGGTCACCCGCATCGAGCCCAGGACGGGCAGCGTGTCCATCCGCATCGGCGCCGGCTCCGAGTTTACAGAGGCCATGCTGGCCGCCAGCGAGCGGGTCCGTGGCGAGGAGCTGAAAGAGGGGGACCGGATCAAGGTCTATGTGGTGGAAGTGCGCAAGTCCACCCGGGGCCCCCAGGTGCTGATCTCCCGCACCCATCCCGGCCTGGTAAAGCGCCTGTTTGAGCTGGAGGTGCCGGAGATCTATGACGGCACCGTGGAGATCAAGAGCGTGGCCCGGGAGGCGGGCAGCCGCACCAAGATGGCCGTCTGGTCCAACGACGAGGCGGTGGACCCCATCGGCGCCTGCGTAGGGCCCAGAGGGGGCCGTGTGGCCGCCATTGTGGATGAACTCCGGGGCGAGAAGATTGACATTGTGAAATATAGCGAAGATCCGGAGGCCTATGTGGCTGCGGCCCTGTCCCCGGCGGAGGTGATCAGCGTCACCCTGCTGGAAGATGGAAAGAGCTGCCGGGTCATTGTGCCGGATGCCCAGCTGTCCCTGGCCATTGGCAAGGAGGGACAGAATGCCCGGTTGGCCGCCCGACTCACCGGTTTGAAGATCGATATCAAATCCGAGTCCGAGGCGGACGCCGCCCCGGTAGAAGAGGAATAGACCTAGACCCACGACCTGCGAAAGGAGGCCCCGCCACATGCAAAAGAAAATACCCATGCGCCAGTGTACCGGTTGCCGGGAGATGAAGCCCAAGCGGGACCTGATCCGGGTGGTCCGTGGACCGGAAGGAGATATCAGCCTGGATTTTAAGGGCAAGGCCCCCGGTCGGGGCGCCTATGTGTGCCGGGATCCGGAGTGCCTGAAAAAGGCCCGCCGGTCTAAGGCCTTGGACCGGGCACTGGACACCCCAGTGCCGGAAACGGTCTACGACGCATTGATTGCAAAGATGGAGGGCGCCCATGACAAATGATCTGGCCCTGCTGGGCATTGCCCAAAAGGCCGGCCGGCTGGAGACTGGGGAAGAACAGGTGGGCGCCGCTGCTCGGGCCAAAAAGGCCCGGCTGCTGTTGCTGGCCGCCGATGCTGCGGAAGGCACTCACCGCCGGGCGGAGAGCTTTGCCCGGGTAGGGAACGTGCCCCTGGTGCAGCTGACGGCGGACAAGGCGGCCATAGGCGATATCTGCGGCAAGCCCGTCTGCGCCATGGCGGCCATCACCGATGTGGGCCTGGCGGCCGCCTTTGCCCAGCGGCTGGCCAAAACGGACCCGGATTACGGGGAGCTGGCCCAGACATTGCAGCAAAAGGCGGACAAAGCCCACCGACGCCGCAGGGAAGCGGCCGCCCATGAGAAAAATCGCAGGCAGGGTAAGAGGAGGAAGAAAAATGGCTAGTTTGATCAAATACAGGGTTCACGAGGTGGCCAAGGACTTCAATATGAACTCCAAGGCGATCTCGGAGATCCTGACGGAATATGCCGCCACCCCCAAGAACCATATGCAGGTTTTGGAGGAGCCGGAGTTGGACATCATCTTTGAGTATCTTACCCAGCACCACCAGGCGGAGAGTGTGGAGGAGATTTTGGCCCAGAGCGTCAAAGAGCCGGAAAAAGCTCCGGAGAAGCCGGCGGCCCAGGCGCCAAAGGCCGCTCAGCCAGCGGCAACGCCGGCAGCGGAAAAGCCCGCAGCCCCGGCGGAAAAGCCTGTGCAGGCGGAAAAGGCCCCGGAGAAGCCGGCGGCTCCCACCAAACGGGTGCCGGAGAAGCGGGTGATCAACACCCGGGGCGCCACCGTGAACATCGACAAGTACGATGAGCGGCTGGAAACCCTGGTGCCGGAGCGGATGGCCAATGTGAAGCAGGGCAAGGAGAAATTTACTAAGAAGAACCAGAACCGCCAGGGTGGCCAGGCGCAGAGCGCCAAGCGCCGCCAGGAGGAGCGGGACCGGATGCGCCGCCTCCAGCTGGAAGTGGCCAAAAAGATCCCCGTCACTGTGCATATCCCCGATGAGATCAGCGTAGGGGAGCTGGCCTCCCGCATGAAAAAGACCGGGGCAGAAGTGGTCCGCTGCCTGATCAAAAACGGGGTCATGGCCTCCCTCAGCGATGTGATTGACTTTGACACCGCCGCCATTATTGCCATGGATTTGGGCTGTAAGGTAGAGCGGGAAGTGGTGGTCACCATTGAAGAGCGCCTCATTGACGACAGCGAGGATAAGCCGGAGGACTTGGTCCCCCGTGCGCCGGTGGTAGTGGTTATGGGCCATGTAGACCACGGCAAAACCTCCCTGTTGGACTACATCCGCAAGGCAAACGTGGTCTCTGGCGAGGCCGGCGGCATCACCCAGCACATCGGGGCCTACCGGGTGGAGGTGAACGGCAACCCCATCACCTTCTTAGATACTCCGGGGCACGAGGCCTTTACCTCTATGCGGGCCCGGGGCGCCATGGTGACCGACGTGGCCATCCTGGTGGTGGCGGCGGACGACGGCATCATGCCCCAGACGGTGGAATCCATCAACCACGCCAAGGCGGCGAAAATCCCCATTGTGGTGGCCATTAACAAGATGGATGTGCCCGGCGCCAATCCGGAGAAGATCAAGCAGCAGCTCACCGAGTATGAGCTGGTGCCGGAGGAGTGGGGCGGCGACACCATTATATGCCCCATCTCTGCAAAGACCGGGGAGGGTATCCAGAACCTGTTGGAGATGGTGGTCCTCACGGCTGAGATGTTGGAGCTGAAGGCCAACCCCAACCGGGCGGCCAAAGGCGCCGTGATTGAGGCCCGGCTGGACAAGGGCCGTGGCCCGGTGACCACGCTGCTGGTGCAAAACGGAACCCTGCACCAGGGGGATGTGATTATTGCCGGTACCTCTGTGGGCCGTGTCCGGGTCATGGTGAACGATGCCGGCGCCCGGATTACGGAGGCGGGCCCCTCTGTGCCTGTGGAGATCATGGGCATGTCGGAAGTGCCCAACGCCGGGGATACCTTTAATGCGGTGGCCGACGAGCGGATGGCCCGGGAACTGGCGGAACAGCGGAAGGACGAGCAGAAGCAGGCGTCCAGCGCCGCCCAGCGGAAAGTCTCCCTGGAGGACCTGTTCTCCCAGATCCAACAAGGGGAAATCAAGGATTTGAATATCATCGTCAAGGCGGACGTGAAGGGCTCGGCGGAGGCTATCAAGTCCTCTCTGGAGAAACTCTCCAACGAGGAAGTGCGGGTCCAGGTGATCCACTCCGGCGTGGGCGCCATCAACGAGTCCGACGTGATGCTGGCAGCTACTTCTGCCGCCATCATCGTGGGCTTCAATGTGCGGCCGGACGCCGCCGCCCGGGACAGCGCCGCCCGGTCCCATGTGGATATCCGCATGTACCGGGTCATCTACGACTGCATCAACGAGATTGAGGCCGCCATGAAGGGCATGCTGGCCCCCAAATATAAAGAAGTTGTCATTGGCCACGCCGAGGTGCGGCAGGTCATTAAGATCTCCAAGATCGGCACCGTCTGCGGCTGCTATGTCCAGGATGGGAAGATTCAGCGCAACTGCGGCGTCCGGGTGGTCCGGGACGGCGTGGTGATCCACGAGGGCGAGCTGGCCTCCCTGCGCCGGTTTAAGGACGATGTGAAGGAAGTGTCCAGCAACTACGAGTGCGGCCTGTCCATTGAGAAATTCAATGACGAAAAAGAGGGCGACATAATAGAGGCCTTTGTAATGGAGAAGATCGAGCCGTAAGGCCCATGGATAGGCATTTTCACAGACAAAGGAGGACCAGCGTATGGCTTCCAATCGAATAGAACGGACCAATGGGGACGTGCAGCGGGTTTTGGCCGCCGCCCTCTCCACGGTGAAAGATCCCCGGCTGCAGAGCGCTATGCTCAGCATTGTCCGGGTGGAGACCACCCCGGACCTGCGCTATGCCAAGGTCTATATCAGCGCCCTGGGGGAGACGCCGGAGAAGGAACTGATGAAGGGGCTGCGCTCCGCCAGCGGGTATCTGCGGCGGGAGCTGGGCCACCGGCTGAACCTGCGGTATACCCCGGAGCTGCACTTTTATTTGGACCATTCCATCGCCCATGGCGCCCGGATCGCCCAGCTTTTGGAGGAAGTGGAGCGGGAAGACGGGGAGAGGGAGGACGAACATGGAGATCACGATTCCTGAGGCCGCTGCGTTTTTGCGGGAGCGGGACAAGTTTTTGATTTTAAACCACTTTAAGCCCGACGGGGACGCTGTCGGCAGTGCGGCCGCCCTGTGCCGCAGCCTGCAGGAGCTGGGAAAGACCGCCTGGATCCTGCCCAATCCGGAGATCACCGAGAAGTTCCAGCCCTTTGTGGCGGACCTCACGGCCCCGGCGGACTACCAGCCGGCCTATGTGGTGACGGTGGACACCGCCTCTGTGCCTATTTTGCAGGTCAACGCCGGTGCGTATGCCCAGCGGGTGGACCTGGCGCTGGACCACCACCCCTCCAACACCGGGTACGCCCAGCGCAGCTGTGTGGACGCCAAGCGGGCGGCCTGCGGGGAACTGATTTACGATGTGATCCGGGCCCTGGGCCCGGTGACCCAAAAGACGGCGGAGGCCCTGTATGTGGCCCTGTCCACAGATACCGGCTGTTTCTGTTACGGGAACACCACCGCCGCCACCTTGCGGACGGCGGCGGACCTGATCGACTTGGGGGCCAACAATGCGGCCCTAAATAAGCAGTTCCACCGCACCAAGACCCGGGGCCGCATGGCCCTGGAGGGCGCCATTTTAAATGGCATGGCGTATTTCCGTGGCGGCCAGGTGGCTGTCTCTACGGTGACGCTGCAGATGATGGCGGATGCCGGCGTTACGGAAAACGATATGGACGACGTGGCCGCCATCCCCGGCCAGATTGAGGGGGTGCTGGTGAGCATCACCATCCGGGAGACGGAGGACCACGGGGCCAAGATCTCCATCCGCACCGCCGGGGACCTGTGCCCGGTGAGCGCCAACGACATCGGCGCCAAACTGGGGGGCGGCGGACACAAATCGGCTGCCGGCTGCCGGGTGGACGGCGATGTGGAGACGGCGAAAGAGAAAATCCTCCAGGCCATTGACCAGGTGTGGGCAGCGGTATGAACGGTATTTTAATCATAGATAAACCAGAAGGATGGACGTCCCACGATGTCGTAGGACGTCTTCGCCGTATATTGGGCCAACGGCGCATCGGCCACGGGGGCACCCTAGACCCTATGGCCACAGGGGTGCTGCCGGTGTTCGTAGGCCGGGCCACCCGGGCCGTCCAGTTTATCGAGGGGGCGGACAAGACCTACGTGGCGGGGCTGCGCCTGGGGGTGGAGACAGACACCCAGGACATCACCGGCCAAGTGCTGCGCCAGACGGCAGATCTCCCGGACCGGGCGGCGGTGGAGGCGGTTTTGGACCAGTTCCGGGGGGAGATCTGGCAGCTGCCCCCCATGTACTCCGCCATCAAGGTGGGCGGCCGCAAGCTCTATGAGCTGGCCCGAAAGGGCCAGGCGGTGGAGCGGCAGCCGAGAAAGATCACCATCTACAGCTTAAAGCTGCAAAAGGGAGCCGGGGCGGACTACACCCTGGCGGTGCTCTGTTCCAAGGGCACCTATATCCGCACCCTGTGCAGCGATATTGGCGCCGCTTTGGGCTGCGGCGGGACCATGTCGGCCCTGCGCCGTACCCAGGTGGGAGCCTTTGATTTAGAAGCGGCCTGCAGCCTGGCGGAGGTAGAGGAAAAAATGGCCGCCGGTACCCTGGAACTCACCCCAGTGGACTGGGTGTTCCGGGACCGGCCGGCAGTGACGATAGACGCTGCAGCGGCGGAAAAGTGCCGCCATGGGGCGGTCTTCCCCTGGGCCGCTGGCGACGGGGAGTACCGGGTCTACGGGCCGGCAGGGGAGTTTTTGATGCTGGGCCGCATGGAAGATGGAGAGATGGCCACGGTAAAGAGCTTTTTTGAGGTGTAGGATATGGAAAAACGAGTGATCGCCCTGGGGTTTTTTGACGGGGTGCATATCGGGCATGGCGCCCTGCTGAACAAGACCAAGGCCCTGGCCCAGGAGCTGGGTGCCACCCCGGCGGTGATGACCTTTGACACCCACCCGGAAAAGCAGATTACCGGCCGGCCGGTGCCCCTGATCTGTTCCCCGGAGGACCGGGCGGACATCATTCACCGGATCTACGGCATTGCGGATGTGCTGTTTCTCCACTTTGACGACGAGACGATGAAAATGCCCTGGCCGGAGTTTGTGGAGCAGCTGGTAGAAAATTTTGGGGCCGTCGCTCTGGTGGCTGGGCACGACTTTCACTTCGGCTATAAGGGGGAGGGCAATCCCCAGCGGCTGATGGAAAAGTGCCGGGCTCTGGGGATTGGCTGCAGCATTGTCCCCCGGGTGGAAAAAGACGGGGTCACCGTCAGCTCCACCTATATCCGGGAGCTGCTTGTCAAAGGGGAGCTGCAGCGGGCCAACGCCTTTCTGGGCCACCCCTATTGTTTGACGGACGCCGTGCACAGCGGCTACCGCCTTGGCCGGTCTATGGGGACGCCCACCATCAATATGCGCTTTGAGTCGGGCGTGCTGGTCCCGGCCAGGGGGGTCTACGCCACCCGGGTGTTTTGGGACGGGGGCGTCCACGACGCCGTCACCAACATCGGCACCCGGCCCACGGTGGACCAGGGGGACGATGTGTCGGTGGAGAGCTTTATCCTCCATTTCCAGGGGAACCTGTACGGCAAGCGGATGCGCCTGGAGTTTTACGAGTTCATCCGGCCGGAGCGGCGCTTTCCCGACACCGCCAGCCTGCGGCAGCAAATCCTGGCAGACGCCCAGTCCGCTGCGGATTTTCTCCAGACCTTGCCCCGGGCGGGGGCAGAATAAAACCGGGGAGGAACACATACACTTCCAAAGGGGCAAAGATTTTTCGCAAAATACTTGCCGATTGTATAGGAAGCTGGTATAATGAAGTTGGTTTTACACAGACCCGGGGGAGAAATAAGCTAGGAGGAGAAAATTATGAAGTTTTGCAGCAAATGCGGCGCTTCCAATGACGACGCTGCAAGGTTCTGCGTGTCCTGCGGCCAGGCGATGGATGCCGGCCAGGGCGCCCAGGCCAATCCTGGCCAGCAGGCTGGCCAGGACCAGCAGTATAACTATGGCAATTCCGGCCAGGGGACATATCCCGGTGGGAATCAGTATCAGAATCCCAACGTGCAGATGGGCCCCGGCATGGGCTGGTATAAGTTTTTGATCTATTTCGCCCTGTTTGCCAGCGCCATTTTGAATGTAGTCAGCGGCTTCCTCACCATCTTCGGCGTCCAGTACGACGGCGCAGCGGATGTGGTCTATATGGTGTTCGGCGGCATGCGGGCCCTGGATATCATCATAGGTTTGGCCACGATCGCCATCGGCGTATTTGCCATTGTGGTGCGGCAGAGCTTGGCCCACTTTAAGAAGGGGGCTGTCAAAAATGTGATCACCCTGTATGTGGTCGCCTTTGTGGTCAGCCTGCTGTATGTGATCCTGGCTTCCGTGGTCACCGGTATCCCCATCGGCAGTTTTTTGAGCGGCACCACTTTGGTGAACTTCTTGGTTGCTATCCTGATGATTGTGGTCAACTACGTGTACTTCAAAAACCGTCAGGATATGTTTGTAAACTAAGGGAGAGCGGTTTTCCCGGCCCGGCTCAAAGGGCTGGGCTCATGCCCGCCCGCTAGGGGCGGCAAAATTCGGCCAATCCGGCCGCTTGGGATCTGTTGAGAAAACCAATGCCGGGGCGCATGCGCCCCGGCATTTTCCTTTTTAATAGAAAAAAGGCCGGCCCGCTTGGATAAAAGCAGGCCGGCCTCTTGCGTTTATGCGTCCACTTCCAAAAGCTGCACCACGTCTTTCAGCAGGGCCGGCACGTCCAGGTGCTGAGGGCACTGGCTCTGGCACTGGCCGCATTCGATGCAGTCTGACGCCTTGCCATAAATCTTAGCGGCGTTTTCATAGTAGCCCCGCTGGTTGGAAAAGCCGCCCGGCGGCGTGGGATTGCGCTTTTCCGCATTGTACAGGGCGAAGTATTTGGGGATGGGGATGTGCATGGGGCAGCCGTCCACACAGTAGCTGCAGGCGGTGCAGGGGATGGCAATAGAGGCCTGGATAATTTCCACCGCCTGCCGGATGGCCGCCTGCTGGGCGGCGGATAAGGGCTGAAAGTCCGCCATATAGCCGGTGTTGTCCAAAAGCTGCTCCATATTGCTCATGCCGCTGAGGACCATCTTCACGCCCTCCAGCCCAGCAGCGTAGCGGATGGCCCAGGAGGCGGGGGAGGCCGCCGGGTCCTGGGCCCGGAAGAGGGCCTCCGCCTCCGCCGGGATGTCGGCCAGGGTGCCGCCCTTCACCGGCTCCATGACGATGATGTCCTTCCCGTGTTTCCGGGCGACTTCATAGCACTTCCGGGACTGGATGCCCGCATCCTCCCAGTCTAAGTAGTTGATTTGCAGCTGTACCACCTCGGTCTCCGGGTGGTCGGTAAGGATCTGGTCCAGCAGTTCGGCGCTGTCGTGGAAGGAGAAGCCGAACTTTTTGATCTTTCCAGCCGCCTTTTGGGCCTGGACAAAGGAAAAGCAGTCCAGCCGCTGGGCGATCTCATAATGGGAGACGCTGAGGTTGTGGATCAGGTAAAAATCAAAGTAGTCCACGCCGCATTTGTCCAGCTGCTCCTGGAAAATCCGATCCATGTCCTCTTTTTTCTCCAAAAACATGGTGGGCAGCTTGGAGGTGAGGGTAAAGCTGTCCCGGGGATGCCGCTTGACCAGCGCCTCACCGATGGCCCGCTCACTTTGAAAGTCGTGGTACATATAGGCGGTGTCAAAATAGGTGAAGCCCCGCTCCAAAAAAGTGTCCACCATCTGCTTGGTCTGTTCCATATCAATGCGGCTGGGATCCTCCGGATCCAACAGGGGCAGCCGCATCAAGCCAAAGCCCAGTTTTTTCGGGCCAAAATCCAAATGATTCACAAAAGTCCCTCCTCTTTTTTGCTGGGTTTCCTAAGGGCCCGCAAGGGGCACATCCCGGGGCTCAGCTGCCCCGCTTCTCCCGGATGTGGTCCTTTAGACGGGCAAAGGTCTCGTCGCTGATGTCGTGCTCGATCCGGCAGGCGTCCTCCGCCGCCGTCTCCGGGGTGACGCCCAGGGAGATCAGCCACTGGGTCATTAGGCTATGCCGCTCGTAGATCCGGGCGGCGATGTCCATGCCCGCCTCCGTCAGGTCGATCAACCCGTCGGCGTCCATGGTGATATAGCCGTTTTCCCGGAGCAAGCTCATGGCCCGGCTGACGCTGGGCTTGGAAAAGTCTAGGTGATGGACGATATCAATGGAACGCACAAAGCCCTTTTCCTTTTTCAGCACGAGGATGGCCTCCAAATAATTTTCGGCCGATTCCTGTATCCGCAAGTGCATCACCTTCTTGTTGCAAATTGCCCGAAAGCCCAGGGGCTCAGACTAAAAATAGTATACCATGGTGACAAGGAATAGGGCAAGCAGAAAAAATTTTTCGCAGCGCTATTGACAAAGAGGAGTTAGCGGTGGTAAACTCTCCACAGATAAGAAAGTTAGTTTTAACTAACTTCTATTTTTGACCATGAGTTAGCGTTGGTTAACCCAAAACAGGAAGGTGGGCTTATGATGCCGCTGACAATGGCGACGATGGGACAACAGTCTGTGGTAAAACGAGTGATTGGCAAAGACGAGATCCGGCGCTATTTGGAGAGCCTGGGTTTCGTGGAAGGGGAGACTGTGACCGTGGTCACCGAGCTGAATGGGAACCTGATTGTCAATGTAAAGGACACCAGGCTGGCCCTCAGCCGGAACATGGCCAATCGGATCCTGATTTAACAATGGGGAGAGAAGGGAAGAAATGAAAACGCTGCGACAGGCAAAAAAAGGGGAAACGGTCAAAGTCGTGAAGCTGGATGGCGAGGGTGCGCTCCGCCGCCGGATCATGGACATGGGCATTACCAAGGGCACGGATATTTACGTGCGCAAAGTGGCGCCGCTGGGCGACCCGGTGGAGGTTACCGTCCGTGGCTATGAGCTGTCTATCCGGAAAATGGATGCCCAGTGCATCCAAGTGGAGTAAGCGGGCAGTCTGGGACTTGGAACGTTAGAAAGAGGAGAGGAAAAACATGTCAATTAAAATTGCCCTTGCCGGCAACCCCAACTGCGGCAAGACGACCATGTTTAACGCTCTGACCGGTGCAAACCAATACGTAGGCAACTGGCCCGGCGTTACCGTGGAGAAAAAAGAGGGCAGGCTGAAAGGCCGCAAGGACGTGGATATCATGGACTTGCCGGGTATCTACTCCCTGTCCCCCTACACCCTGGAGGAAGTGGTGAGCCGGAACTACCTGGTACAGGAGAAACCGGACGCCATCTTGAACTTGGTGGACGCCTCCAACATTGAGCGGAACCTGTACCTGACCACCCAGCTGATGGAGATGGGGATTCCCCTGGTCATCGCCTTGAACATGATGGATGTGGTGCGGAAATCCGGGGATAAGATCGACACCAAGAAACTTTCCGAGACCTTGGGCGTACCGGTGATCGAGACCTCTGCCATTAAGGGCGAGGGCTGCCGGGAGGCTGCGGAGACGGCCGCCAGAGAGGCAGTGGCCGGGAACGTCCTGCCCGCCCAGCATATCTTTAGCAAAAACGTAGAAACCGCCTTGGAGGACATCGCCGGCCTGGTGGGGGACTTAGTGCCCGCCTCCATGAGCCGCTGGTATGCGGTGAAGCTCTTTGAGCGGGACGAAAAGATTCGAGAGAGCCTACAGCTTTCCCAGGAGACCTTGGCCAATATTGAGGAGGCCGTTATCACCTGTGAAAAAGACATGGACGACGATGCGGAGAGCATCATCACCAACGAGCGGTATACATACATCGCCACGGTGATGAAGGCCTGCGTCACCAAGAAAAAAGCCGCCCTGTCTGTTTCCGATAAAATTGACCGGGTGATTACAAACCGATTCCTGGCCCTGCCCATCTTTGCGGTGGTCATGATTGCGGTGTACTACATATCCATCACCACCGTGGGCTCTATGGCCACAGACTGGGTCAACGACGTGCTCTTTGGGGAGTGGATCACCAACGGCCTTACAAACCTGCTGTCCGGCGTGCCGGCCTGGCTCAGCGGCCTGATCATAGACGGTATTGTGGGCGGCGTAGGCGCCGTGCTGGGCTTTGTGCCCCAGATGCTGGTGCTGTTCCTGCTGCTCAGCTGCCTGGAGGAGTGCGGGTACATGGCCCGTGTGGCCTTTATTATGGACCGGATTTTCCGCCGGTTCGGCCTCTCCGGCAAGAGCTTTATTCCCATGATCATCGGCGCCGGCTGCGGCGTGCCGGGCATTATGGCTTCCCGGACCATTGAGCAGGAGCGGGATCGCCGGATGACGGTTATGACCACCACCTTCATCCCCTGCGGCGCTAAGATGCCCATCGTGGGCCTGCTGGCCGGTGCGGTATTCGGCGGCGCCTGGTGGGTGGCCCCCTCCGCCTACTTCATTGGCGTTGCGGCCATCATTATCTCCGGTATTATCTTAAAGAAGACAAAACGCTTTGCCGGTGAGGCGGCCCCCTTCGTGATGGAGCTGCCCCGGTATCACATCCCCCGGGTGGGGAATGTATTGCGGAGCACATGGGAGCGGGGATGGTCCTTTATCAAGCGGGCCTTCACCATCATCCTGTTGTCCTCCATCCTTATCTGGTTCACCAGCAGCTTCGGCTTTGTTGACGGAGCGTTTGGCATGGTCGAGGATATGGACAATTCCATCCTGGCTGCCATCGGCAGTGTGGTTGCGTACCTGTTCATTCCCCTTGGCTTTGGCACTTGGCAGTCCTCTGTGGCAACTGTCATGGGACTTGTCGCAAAAGAAGAAGTCGTCGGCGTATTTGGCACCCTGTACGGCGTAGCCGGCGACGCACTTGGGCTCGTAGAAGAAGGGGCGTTTGGGGCTCTGGCCCCCATCGCCGCACACTTCACGCCCCTGTCGGCATACTCGTTCTTGGTGTTCAACCTCCTGTGCGCACCTTGCTTTGCCGCCATCGGCGCCATGAAGCGTGAGATGAACAATGCGAAATGGACTCTGTTCGCAGTGGGTTATCAGACGGTGTTTGCTTACTCCATGTCCCTGATTGTCTACCAGCTCGGCCTCCTCTTCACAACCGGCGCCTTCTCCGTCGGAACCGTGGTAGCACTTGTGGTCCTTGCGGTTTACATTTACCTCCTCTTCCGCAAGGGCTACAAGGAGGATGGCCAGACCCTGCGGGCTGTGGATGCCGTCCGCATGTAAGAAGAAAGAAGGAAACCTATGAAAACAGCAATCGTCATCGCAGTTTTGGTGTTGGTCGTGGTCTTTGTGGTTCACGCCCTGCTAAAGAACCGGAAAAAGGGCGGTTGCAGCAGCTGTGGCGGCGGATGCGGCGGCTGCAGCGGGTGCGGGCACCATGCCCATACACCGGAAGAAAAGTAAAAGGCCGACGGCCTGACCTAGGGCGAGGCAGATTTGCCAGTGCCGCTATGGGATATTGCAAGGGGGAAGCGGGGTGCCGAGCATCCCGCTTCCCCTTTTTCCCGGAAATCGGTTGACGGCCCTGGGGAAATCCAGTATACTAATCTCATATAGGAAACCTCGGCGGTTGCCCATGGCAAAAACCACGGAATAGGGTGAAAAGCCCTGCGAGTCGGTCACTGTGAAGCCCTTTTGGGATAAGTCAGATACGTGCCGCTGGAGGTTCTGCAGCCTGCCGGAGCCGGGATGCGGAGGTCCTTTCACGCCAAGGGAGGACTGTGCCGGCCTGCGCTATGCGGGCCGGTTTTTCTTTGCCGGCAAGCTAGAAAGGAGAAAAAGATGAAAAGACAAAAGAGGAAATGTCTATGGACCTTGCTGGTGCTGGTGTTTGTGGTGAGCCTGCTGCCCGCCGGGGCCCTGGCCGCAGGGGAGACGGTCCAGGTGACCTTCAGCATCCAGGGGGACAGCATCCATGGCGAGACAGGCCACACGGCCTATGAAGTCTGGGTGCCGGTGACCAGCTATACCCTAGAGGCCGGGGCCAGCGTGACGGATCTGCTAAGCGCCGCCCTGGCGGACACGGGCTACACCGCCACCGGTGCGGATATGGGCTATGTCACCGCCTTTACCAAACCGGACGGCACCACCCTGGCGGCCTATGACAACGGGCCCAACTCCGGGTGGCTGTTCACTGTAAACGGGGCCTACCCGATCTACAGCATGGACGACATGGTCCTGGAGGATGGGGACGCCGTGGTCTGGCTCTATGCCGACGACTACAACACCCTGGATTTTGCCCAACCGGAGATGCCGGCGCCCCCCTTTGCCGATGTGGGCGCTGCCGACTGGTTCTATCAGTATGTGGCCTATGTGTACAATGCCGGCCTGATGGAGGACATGGGCAACGGCCTGTTTCAGCCGAATACGGAATTTTCCCGGGCTATGCTGGTGACCATCCTGTACCGGATGGAAAACCAGCCGGAGGTCACCGGCGAGACGCCCTTTACCGATCTGGACACGGCAAACGGCACCTGGTATTTAAACGCCGTGGCCTGGGCCTATGCAAACCAGATTATCAACGGCGCAACGGCGACCACCTTCGAGCCGCTGCGGGCGGTGACCCGGGAGGAGATGGCGGCGGTGCTGTACCGGTATGCCGCCTATAAGGGCTATGATCTTACCATCACCGACGACCTCAGCGGGTACACCGACAGCGGCCTGGCGGAGCCCTATGCCCAGGACGCCCTGGCCTGGGCCGTGTCCCAGGGGTTGATGAATGGCGTTGGCGGCGGCCTGCTGGACCCCAAGGGGGACACCCCCCGGAGCCAGGCGGCCACGCTGATCCAGCGCTTGGACGTATTTGCCCAGGCATCTTAAGCTTTCAGAAGGCATAAAAACAGACCGGCATGCAGCTGCATGCCGGTCTGTTTTTGCCTGTAGGCTGTGATTAGCTGTAGTGCAAGGGGGTGGACGCTTCAAACGTCAGTTTAATCCGATCCCCTTTAAATTGCACCTCCACCCGCTCGGTTACCAGGCCGGCGGGGTCATAGGGCGTCGCCTCCAGCTTTAAAAGGGTGTAGCCCAGGGGCACCTCCATCAGCTGGCTCTCCTCCAGAGAGGCGGAGACCATTTCCAGCGTCTCCACGGTGCGCACGGCCACCAGGGCATACTTCTCCTGCAAAATGGTGCGCAGCTGTTTTTGCTCCAGCTCTTCCCGGGTGAGCCCGGGGAAGCGGTGTACCGAGAGCCAGGACCGGTGCAGGGAGAAGGGGCTGCCGGACAGGCGCCGCAGCCGCACAATGTGGTATACCGGATCCCGAGGCGGCAGCTGAAGCAGGGAGGCGGTCTGCTGATCCGCTTCCTGAATCTCAAAGGTGATGACCTGGGTCTCCACGTCTTTCCCAGCGGCCCGCAGCTGGTCCAGAATGCTCTTTTCGGTCAGAGGGGTGGCGGTGATTTTCTCCGATGCCACAAAGGTGCCTTTGCCCTGTACCCGATACAGCAGGTGGTCCCGCACCAGCTGGTTTACCACCGAACGGGCCGTGACTCGGCTGACCCCATAGGTGGCGCTGAGTTCATTTTCTGAGGGGATCATTTGGTCTGGTCCCCATTCCCCCGATAAAATCCGCTGCCGCAAAATGGCGTCCAGCTGGGCGTACAGGGGGATGGGCGTGTTCTTTTTTAACGGACTAGTCGCCATACATGCCCTCCACTTT
>CAZXRD010000003.1:0-31290 GCA_964642465.1 uncultured Oscillospiraceae bacterium
ACCTTGGAAGCTTCTATGCCGGTGATTCGGCACAGTTCCTTCATCTCCTTCCAAACCTGTTTGCGGGACAATGCCGTACCGTTTCTAGTGAGAAAGATCTCGCCGGAAACGGTTTTTTGTTCTTCTGCAAAGGCCAGCAGCTTGCGGCAAAGGCCTGCGGGCAGAAGGATCGTGCGCACCTTCCCCTTCATGCGGATCACCGCCTTGCCTTTTTTAGCTGCCTCCACAGTGATATAGCGCATCTCGCTGATACGTATACCGGCAGCCCCTATCGTCTCCATCACCAATGCCAGACGGGCCCTGTCCGTCCGGCGAGCCGCCTCCACAAGCCTGTAATATTCCGCCCAAGTCAGCTCCCGTTCGGCGTCCCGGAAGGCGTTGTGCTGAATCTTCAATGCCCGTACCTGGAAATCGTTCCAGCCAAGTACAGCAAACAGCTTGTTCAACGCCGCCAACATGGAATTGATCGTTGCCGGGGCATAGAGCATGGCAACCAGGTGCTCCCGCCAGCGCTCGGACATATCTTTGGATGCCGGCTCCCCATCCAGCCAATGGACAAAGGCACCAATGTCCCGCAGATACTTTTCGATGGTCCCTAGACTGCGCTCTTCCGCCTTTAGTTGCCTGGCAAATGCTGCAATGTGTTTCTCCGTCAGACAATATCTCTTCATTTTCCTACCTCCAAACATAGTAAATATCCCATGTCTTTACTTGAAAAATACAATCTGCTGCACACCTCCTTTGTCGACTGGCGCTCCGACAGTCCCTATAAGCGGGCAAAAGGGCCTGCTGTCTGCAAATTGCAGACAGCAGGCCCTTTCAGCTGCTTATTCCATATACGCTTCCCTCTGCGGCGGCTTGCCGTTTGTCTCTCCTACAGTTGCTGCGGGGATGCTTTATGCCTCTTTCCCGTCTGTTTCGGTGGACCCTGCAGCCTCTTCGTCCTTTTCTCCGGCGGGCTTTGTGGCCTCTTCCTCTGTCAGATCTTCGTCCTCGTCGTCCCAGTCCTCATCCTCTAGGTCTTCATCCTCTAAATCTTCATCATCCAGATCCTCGTCGTCTTCTACAACGGGGATAATCTGCACCCGGTTGTTTTCCATCTTCATCTTGTTCATGCAGTGCTTACAGGCATACTTTTCCTCACCCACAGGGAAAGGGGTCTCCTTGCCGCAGTAGGGGCAGGGCACAATATACACCTTTTTGGTTGCCATGTGGGTTTTCCAACAGAAAAACAGCACGGCTATCCCCAACAGGGCCACGACAATGGTGGCGATCAGCGCACCGGTAGACATCTCTTCTTGTTGGGTAAAGGCATTATAAAGCAGACGCCCAACGATGAATACCACCACTAAGATCTCTACCACTGCAAAATTGTTTGTCCGGGTAGAAATGGGATACGGCGGGGCATCCGGGTTTTCTTCCCCCGCAGTCTGCTCGGCCTCCGGGGCCTCTTTCGCCTGCAGGTCCGTCTGCGTCTCTGCAGCCGGCAGTGTCTCGGGCTGGTCAGGCTGCTCCGCCTGCTCTGTGCCGCAGTAGGGACATGTCTTGGCTTCGTCTTCCAATTCCTTGTGGCAGTTTGTGCAGTTTTTTGCCATGCTCTTACCTCTTTTCTATGATCTTCTGCAGCGCCGTGAGCAGCGCAGTCATTTCTCCATCTGTGCCTATGGTAATCCGCAGGAAGTTATCAATCCGGGGCTTTTTAAAATAGCGCACCAGAATACCTTCCTCCCGCAGGGCCTGGAACAATGTCTCCCCCGGCACCCCAGGGTGCGCAGCGAACAGAAAGTTTGCCAGAGAGGGCAAAACGGTGAACCCCAAGGCCTGCAGCCCGGCAGATGTCCGTTCCCGGGTCTCCATGACCTGATGGCAGCGCCGGTCAAAATAGTCTGTATCCTCCACCGCCGCCGTGGCCCCGGCCAGGGCCAGCCGGTCCAGGGTATAGGAGTTAAAAGAATCCCGGGCCGCATACAAGGCGGCGATCAGATTGGGGTCCCCAAAGGCATAGCCCACCCGCAGGCCGGCCAGGCTTCTGGATTTGGAGGTAGTTTGCACCACTACCAAATTGGGGTATGTTTGGATGAGAGACACCGCCGACTGGGCGCCAAAATCCACATAGGCCTCGTCCACGATGACCACCTGGTCCGGATTCTCCCGGACGATCCGCTCAATCTCCGCCAAAGAGAGCGCCATGCCCGTAGGGGCGTTGGGGTTGCACACGAACTGGCCGTGGCCCAAACGGAGCAACCGCTCCACCGGTACGGAAAAATCGGGATTGAGTGGCACAATATCCGGCTCCACCTGGAAAAAGGCGCTGTACACTGGATAAAAGCTATAGGTCACATCCCAAAAGGTCACCTTGTCCCCCGGGGCGAAAAAAGCTAGAAAACAGATGGCCAGCACCTCATCTGAGCCGTTGCCCACAAAGACCTGGTCCGGGGAGACGCCATATTGCCCGGCGATGGCCGTCCGCAGCTCCAGGCCCAGCGGGTCCGGATAGAGGCGCAGGCGCTCGTCCGCCGCAGCCTGGATGGCCGCTAAGGCTTTTGGGCTGGGGGGATAAGGATTTTCATTGGTGTTCAGTTTGATATAGCGCCGGTCCCGGGGCTGTTCCCCGGGGACATAGGGCTCGATGCCTGCAATCCGGCTGCTCCAAAAGGGCTTCATCTGTCCCCTTCCTCTCTCGGAATGACTTTTTTGATGTTCTTTTCCGCCTTGCTTCGGGGCAGCAGCACTTCCCGGCCGCAGCCTAAGCATTTTAAGCGAAAATCCATGCCCACCCGCAGCACCTGCCACTGGTCGCTGCCGCAGGGGTGTTTTTTCTTCATTTGCAGCACATCACCCAATTGGATGTCCATGTCTGCCTCCTGTCTATTTGCCCTTGATGGGCTCCCAATACCGCTTGGCAGCCTGCTCGTTCTTATTGTCCCCATACTGGTAGTACCGCACGTTTTTCAGATTGTCCGGCAGGTACTGCTGTTTCACCCAGTGGTTTGCAAAATTATGGGGATAGAGATACCCCTGCTCCCGCTCAAAACCGGTACCATCGGCATGGACGTTTTGCAGCTCTCTGGGGATTGGCCCGGTCTTCCCTGCCCGCACATCCGCCAAAGCCTGATCAATAGCAGAGACCACAGAGTTGGACTTGGGCGCCGTGGCCAAGAGGATCACGGCCTGGGCCAACGGGAGTTTTGCCTCTGGCAGGCCCAGCTGCAGGGCGCTGTCCACGCAGGATTTTACGATAGAAACCGCCTGGGGGTAGGCCATGCCAATGTCCTCTGACGCCGAACACAAGATGCGCCGGCAGGCGCCAATCAGATCTCCCGCCTCCAGCAGGCGGGCCAAGTAGTGCAAGGCGGCATCCGGATCCGAGCCCCGCAGGGACTTCATCAGGGCGGAGACGATGTCATAGTGCTCGTCCCCCTCCCGGTCATAGCGCATGGCACTGCGCTGGGAGACCTGCTGGGCATCGGCCAAGGTCAGTTTGGCAGCCCCCGCCTCGTCCCGCTGGGCTGCGGAAAAGAGCAGTTCAACAGCATTGATGGCCTTGCGCACATCGCCGCCGCAGGCGGCGGAAATGTGGTCCACCACCCCGTCTTCCACCTGGGCGGGCACCCCTTCCCGCTGGCCCATGATGCGGATGGCCCGCTCCACTGCCGGGGCCACATCCTGGGCGTTCAGCTGCTTAAACTCCATCACCGTGGAGCGGCTGAGGATGGCGTTAAACACATAGAAATAGGGGTTTTCCGTGGTGGCGGCAATGAGGGTAATCTTCCCGTTTTCAATGAACTCCAGCAGGGATTGCTGCTGCTTTTTATTGAAGTATTGGATCTCATCTAAGTACAGCAAAACGCCGTTTAAGGCCATCATGGTGTCCAGCTGGGCGATGATGGCCTTGATATCCGCAATACCGGCGGTGGTGGCGTTTAGCTTGTGCAAAATCCGGTTGGTGGAGGTGGCGATGATATTGGCCACGGTGGTCTTCCCGGTGCCGGATGGCCCGTAAAAGATCATATTGGGAACGTTGCCGCTTTCAATAATGCGGCGCAGGATGCCGTTAGGCCCTAAAATATGCTGCTGGCCCACCACTTCGTCCAGGGTTTTGGGCCGGATTTCATCCGCCAAAGGCCTATACATGCTCCACCTCCGTTCCTAGCGCTGTGGCAGGCGGGAGTACGCCTGCCACAGTGGAAAAAAACTTTGCCTTAATAGAGGGGATGCTTGGCGCAGAGAGCGGCTACCCGGCTGCGGATCTCGTCCCCTTTGTTTTCAAAATCAGAAGCTGTGAGATAAATCAGCTCTGCCACTTCCGCCATATCCGCTTCCACAAAACCACGGGAGGTGGCCGCCGGCGTACCCAGACGGATACCGCTGGTCACAAAGGGGCTCTCCGGATCGAAGGGGATCTTATTCTTGTTGGCGGTGATGTGCACCTCATCCATACGGTGCTCCATCTCTTTACCGGTAAGGCCGAAGCTGCGCATATCCACCAGCATCAAGTGGTTGTCCGTGCCGCCGGAAATCAGCTTAAAGCCCCGCTGCATCAGCCCATCGGCCAGGGCAGCGGCGTTTTTCACGATCTGGGCCTGATAGGCTTTAAACTCGGGCGTCAACGCCTCACCCAGGGCAACAGCCTTGGCGGCGATGACATGCATCAGCGGGCCGCCCTGGGCGCCGGGGAATACGGCGCTGTTGATTTTCTTGGCAATCGCCTCATCATTGGTGAGGATCATGCCGCCCCGGGGGCCACGCAGGGTCTTGTGGGTGGTGGTGGTCACCACGTCCGCATAGGGCACGGGAGAGGGGTGCAGCCCGGCGGCCACCAGGCCGGCGATATGGGCCATATCCACCATCAGGTAGGCGCCTACCTCTTTGGCAATCTCCGAGAATTTTGCAAAATCAATGATGCGGGGATAGGCGGAGGCGCCAGCAATGATCATCTTGGGCTTGGTCTCCAGGGCGATCTCCCGCAGCTTATCGTAGTCGATGTAGTTGGTCTCCGGGTCTACGCCGTAGGAGACAATGTTGTAAAACCGGCCGGAGAAGTTCACCTTGCTGCCGTGGGTCAGGTGGCCGCCGTGATCCAGGTCCATGCCCAGCACGGTGTCCCCCGGCTGACAGAGGGCGATATAGGCCGCATAGTTGGCCTGGGCGCCGCTGTGGGGCTGTACGTTTACAAACTTTGCACCGAAGAGCTCCTTGGCCCGGTCAATGGCGATGTTCTCTACGATGTCCACATACTGGCATCCGCCGTAGTACCGTTTGCCGGGATATCCCTCGGCGTATTTGTTGGTGAGGACAGAGCCCATGGCCGCCATCACCGCTTCGCTGACAAAGTTTTCCGAAGCGATCAGCTCGATGTTGTTCCGCTGCCGGTCATACTCCAGCTTAATCGCCTTGCCCACTTCCGGGTCGCAGGCTTCTACAAAATCCATAGCTTCTTTTATCATAGCGCCCTCCAAATGTTGTGTGATAATACCTTGATTATACACAAGAACCGCCCACATTACAACGTATATTCCCACGAAAATTGCTGGTTTTTCTGTTTTGCCTATGGTACAATAGCCGCAAGGCGATTGCCTACTCACTGTGGAAATGGGGATGTTTGTGTATGACCGAAGCCCAAGTGCATGAGATGATCCGCCTGTTGGAGGCGGATTACCCGGATGCCCTTTGCTCGCTGGATTATGGAAAAGACTATGAGCTGCTGTTCTCTGTCCGCCTGGCGGCCCAGTGTACCGATGAACGGGTAAACCAAGTGACCCCTACGCTTTTTTCAAGGTTTCCCACGCTGGAATCCCTAGCCAACGCCCCGGTGGAAGAGATCGAGTCCATTATCCATTCCTGCGGCTTCTTCCGGGCCAAGGCCCGGGACATTGTAGCTGCCGCCCAGATGATCCTTTTTGAATATGGGGGCAAGGTGCCGGACAACATGGAAGACCTGCTGCGCCTGCCCGGCGTGGGCCGCAAGACGGCCAATTTGATTTTGGGCGATGTATATCACAAGCCCGCCATTGTGGTGGATACCCACTGCATCCGCCTGTCCAATCGGCTGGGCCTGGTACATACCAAAGATCCTGTGAAGATTGAAATGCAATTGAAGGAGATCATCCCCCCGGAAAAGTCCTCCGACTTCTGCCACTGGCTGGTGCTCCATGGCCGGGCTGTCTGTACGGCCCGCTCTCCCAAGTGCGAAAAATGCTCTCTGCTCCCCCTTTGTCCCAGAAACCTATAGAGCAAAGGCGGCAGGCCCTTTGGCCTGCCGCCTTGTTTTTCTATTGGACAGCGTCCTGCTTCTTTTTTTTGGGCAAGGCAAACTCTGTCAGGTGCAGCCGGTCAATCAGCACCCGGTACAGGATGGTGACAAAATAGGCCTGGATCACGCAAACCACCACTTCCTCAATGGCTCTAGGCAGCCACAGGAGGAAAAAGGCAATGTCCCGCCAGGAACTGTAGACGAAGAGCCGCAGCACCTCCGTATTGATGGTGGTAGTCACCAGGCCGGAGACCACCAAGGCCACCATGATTTTAAAGGCGCTGTGGGCCTCTCCCTCCCGTTTCAGCCGCTTGGCAAAGATCCAGTCGGCCACCATGATGATCAGGCCCAGTATGGAAAAGACCAGCAGCCCCCAGGTCATATAGGTACAGTATTTGGCCAAATTCCCCGCCGGATCGCTGGTAGCAGCGGCCCGCTCCGTCAGGAGGCGGGAGACAAAGGTCAGAGGCCCGCCCTCTGCCGCCGTGCCAAAATAGCCCTGGGTCAGGCCGTCATGATGGATACAGGCGAAGTTCACCAAACCCAGCACGCCAGCGGCGGCGATCAGCACTGTAATGGCGATACGCAGGCCCTTTTCATTTTTGTCCCGGATGCCACGCCAGATGAGCCCCTTCAAAAAGCCACCTATAAAAGCGGCAACGGTAAACCAGGGGATATAGGCCCCAGTTGGCTTGATCATGCAGCCCAGAAAGTCGCTGAGGGCCGAGCAGACGCCGCCGTACAGGGGGCCGAAAAGGATGGCGGGAAAGGCGGTAAAGATACCGGTGAGCCCCACCCGCATACCATTGTCCCCAAAGAGGGGGATAGACACAGTGAACACCAGTTTGAAAATCAGGGCCAGGCTTAAAAAGATGGCGGAGATGCAAACTTTCCGCAGGGTGGATACTTTGGCGCCGCCCAACTGCGGCGCCGGCGCCCCTTCCGGGGTCGCTGTCTCTTGAATTTTGGACATAAAAATGCCTCCTTTTTGTAATATGCTACATAAAGGAGGCATTGTCTCCGGTATGCAGCAGCGGGATGCGGGCCCTAAACCGCAAGCGAAAAGCTCTTCGTCCGCCCGGCAACTCCCCGTCCGGTCGGCACTTAACGCCTAAGGCCCTACTCTGCAATTTTGTACGGCCCGCCCATGGGCAGGCCCTGCATGTTGCATGCTTATACTACGCTCTTTCCCCTACTTTGTCAAGGTCTCCCGATAGAGGCGGCGCACGTTTCCATAGAGGACCCGATCAATGTCGTCCTCCGGGACGCCAAGCGCTTTCAGCCCGTCGAAAATCTGCAGGGCCTGGGAAGCATCCGCCACCGCCTGGTCCCCGTCCACGCCGTCTAAATCCAGGCCCAGAGCGGCCACCTCTACGCCGCCCACGTTCATCACATGGACCAGGTGCCGGCAGAGGTCTTCTATGGTACTGGGCCTGCCCTCCACCAAAAATGCGCCGCAGCAGTTTCCCCCTGCCAGGCCGCCTTTTTCCCCCAGAGCCCGGATCATATCGTCAGTCAGATTCCGCACATGGGGGCACAGGGCCCGGGCATTGGAGTGGCTGGCCACAAAGGGCCGGGTGGCGTGTCTGGCCACGTCCCAGAACCCGGCGTCAGACAAATGGGACACATCGGCCACCATACCTAGGCGCTCCATCTCCGCTAGAAACGCCAACCCCCGCTTCGTCAGACCACGCCGGGTATCCGGGGTATGGAAATCCGGCGACGGGGCATCCGGATCAAAATTGGGATAGCCCAACTCGTTGGGATAGTTCCAGGTAAACGTCATCATCCGCACACCCCGGGCATAGAGCTGCCGCAGCCGGTCCAGGCTGCCGCCGCAGACGCCCCCCTCTTCCACTGTCAAAACGGCGGAGATTTTGCCCGCTTTTTCGTTTGCAACTATATCCCCATAAGACCTGGCCGGGGCAATATAGGCCGCCCATTTTTCCATCTCCCGGTCATAGAGGTCGATCATCGCCAGGCACTGGGCATAGGGATCCGCCGTCTCCGGCAGGCAGACATAGGCGGCCATGTTCAGCAGGCCATACTGCCCCGCCCGGAGCTTTTGCAGGTCAATATCCAGATCGTTTTCCAGCAAGCTCCCCCCTTTGTGGAGCAGGGCGCTCAGGGTATCGCAGTGCATATCCGCTATTCTCATGCTTCCTCCTCCAACTCCTGGAGCAAAGCGGCCCCCCGCTCCAGCAGGATGTCCCTGTCATTGAGCTCGGGGTATTCCAAAACCGCATCCAAAAGCAGTTTTAAGGCCCGGCCCACTTCCACCCCCGGCTCATAGCCCAGGAGGATCAGGTCATTGCCGCTGATGGCCAGCCGTTCCAGGCTGCAGCACTCCCCGCTTTTCAAAACGGCACGAATGATCCGCAGTCCATCCCGGCCGCCGGCGGCATAGGCCGCTGCCGCTGCACATTGGCTGATCTCCAGCCCATACATGGCCAGCATTTTTTTAACACCCAACCAATCCAAGGGCATCTTCCGCCGGCCAATGAGCACCCCTTCCGTACAAAGGCGCACCGTAGTGGCGTCCAAATGCAAGCTGCGTAAAAAGGCCTCCACCGACGAAATCCAGCCGCCTGCCTGGAGCACGCCGCACAGGCCGGCCCAACGGATACGCCGTTCTTTTGGTAAACGGCCCAGTCTGGAAAAGTCCCCAGGCGTTCCTGGAGATATATAGGCGTTTAAAAGCCCTGCCTGCAGCATATAGCCCACCAGCTGGGGCCTTGGGGAGATCAAAGTTTTCTCCAGCTCTCCCGCTACCCGCTCCGGAGACAAATCCTTCGCCAGATGGGCGCACTGCTCCAATCCCCGGCGGGTCTCCTCCTCTATTACAAAGCCCAATTTGGCGGAAAAACGCACGGCACGGAACATGCGCAGCGCATCCTCCCGGAACCGCTTTTTCGGCTGGCCCACACAGCGGATGATCCCCGCCTGGATATCCTCCGCCCCCTTATAAGGGTCAATGGGCACCCCGTCTAAGGGCAGGGCAATGGCGTTCATGGTAAAATCCCGGCGGGCCAAATCCTCCCGCAGGCCGGAGATAAACACCACCTGCTCCGGCCGCCTGTGGTTTACATAAGCTCCATCCCGCCGGAAGGTAGTCACCTCCACCCGCTTTTTCCCGTAGAGCACGGTGACCGTACCGTGGCGCAGGCCGGTAGGCACAGTTTTGGGGAAGAGCTCCATCACCACTTCCGGCGGCGCCGAGGTGCTCACATCCCAGTCGTTGGGCGGCCGGCCCATCAAAATATCCCGGACACAGCCCCCCACCAGCACGGCGCTGTAGCCGTGCCGCTCTAAGGTGAGCAGGGTCTGGGTCACATATTTGGGTGGTTTAATCTCCGTGATAACCGCCTCCTTGCCCCTAGGGGCGTCCTTCTTCCCCGGACCGGTCCCGGGGTCCGATTCCCTCAATCATATCGCAGATGTCCTCTGTCGCCCGGGGATGGGCCAGCAACTTTAACGACTGTTCCATGAGCGCCCGGCGCTGTTGGGTCTGAAACAGGTAATACACCGCCTCTGTCACAGAGAAATCCTTGTCTACCCGCATGGCAGCTCCATTATTGACAAAGAAATGGCTGTTGCGCTCCTCCTGACCGGGAATGGGGTTGATCAGGATCATCGGCAGGTTTTTCACCAGGGCCTCCGTCGTTGTAAGGCCGCCCGGTTTGGTGACAATGGCATCTGCCGCATCCATGTATACATCTACGTTATTTACAAAGCCCACCACATGGAGCGGTTTTTTGGTCTCCATCGTCTGCAGGGTCTTTTCCAGCTTCTTGTTGTTGCCCCAGATACAGGCCAACTGCACGTCTAAATCCATGGCGTCAATCTTACTAATCACCTCCGGCATATTGCCATAGCCCATGCTGCCGCTCATGACCAGCAAGGTTGGCCGGTCCTGATCCAGCCCCAGCATTTTCCGAGCCTGGGCCTTTTCTATTTTGTGGCGGAACTGTTCCCGTACCGGCAGGCCTAGGGGATGGATGCGTTCCAAATTCAGCCCCTTTTCCTTGGCAGAGTGGTTTAAAAGCTCGCTTCCGGTTACAATATAATCCAGGTCATGGAGCTCCTCCCACCCCGGATGAATGCAATAATCCGTTACGACGCCTACCGTAGGCATGTCGATATAGCCCCGCTTTTTCACTGCATTTAGTGCCTGGGCACCAAATACATGGGTCGTAACCACGACGTCCGGGTCATAATAGCTGATCAGCCGGGCCAGCTTTTTCAAAATCGTCGTATTGTTATAGATACCGGACCAGAATTGCCGTAGACGTGTGTGCTTTTCCAACTGGTCGTAGCTGCGGCCGAATTGCTTGGGCAAATGGGTGGTGGAGAAGTTGTAACCCTTATCCATGATATGATATATGGGGCGGCTGGCATACTTGTATAAATCCTCTACTGCCGCTGTATGGCCCCGCTTTTTGAGTTCATCCAAAAGAGCTGTTGCCGTAGCGTGGTGGCCATATCCGGTTGTAATGCTGATAAGTAAAACGATCATGGTAAATCCTCTTCCAATTTTCAGCTTTCTCTTGTATTCTGGCTCTGGTAGTATTATAATGTCTCAACAGTTGGACTGCAATCTCTTTTCGCCGAAATCCCCGAATTTGGGTTGAAATAGGCATTTTGACCCCTTATCATTCCCATGGAGGTATCAAAAGGACATATGACTTCTTCGGACTTTTCGCAGTATCTCGTTCCTGGAAAAAAGGGGCATCTGGTCGGCATTGGCGGCGTATCTATGGCGCCCTTGGCAGAAGTGCTGCTGGGCGCTGGACTGGAAATTACCGGGTCGGACATTTCGGAATGCCCCTCCGTACAGCACCTTCGTTCCCTGGGCATTCCGGTGACCATCGGGCACTATGCAGAAAACGTGGCTGGGGCGGAGTTTGTGGTGCGCACGGCTGCCGTCCATGACGACAACCCAGAGATCGTAGCGGCCCATCAAGCGGGTATTCCGGTCTTTGAACGGGCCCAGGCATGGGGCGCCATCATGCGGGGCTATCCCAATGCTCTGTGCATCTGCGGCACTCATGGAAAAACCACCACCACATCGATGGCCACACACATTTTCTTGGCGGCTGACCGGGATCCCACCGTCATGATTGGCGGCACACTGCCCGTGCTGTCTGCCGGACATCGCATTGGGCACGGGGACACCATTATTGCGGAGTCCTGCGAGTATTATAACTCCTTCCACAATTTTTGCCCCACGGTAGCTGTGGTCTTGAACATCGAAGAAGATCATTTGGACTTCTTTAAAAACCTAGAGGAGATCAAAGCGTCTTTCCGGTATTTTGCAAATTTAGTGCCGGAAGATGGGTTCATCATTGCCAATGCGGATGACCCCAATACTATGGACGCCCTTGCCCCGCTGCAGCGGCCTCTTGTCACCTTTGGCCTGGAACATACAGCGGACGTTATGGCCAAAAACGTCCATTCCGGCGAGCAACCGGGGACGACTGTATTCGACCTGGTATACAAGGGAAAAGCTCTGACCTCCATCACGTTGCGGGTACCTGGGCCGCACAACATTAAAAACGCCTTGGCCGCCTCTGCTGCCGCCCTGGTGTTGGATGTTTCTCCAGAAGATATCGCCGCCGGCCTGGCCTCGTTTACCGGGGCAAAGCGCCGCTTTGAGTATAAGGGCAGCTTCAACGGCGCTGCGATCTATGACGACTACGCCCACCACCCCAGCGAGCTGCACGCCCTGCTCACCATGGTAAAATCCTTGGGCTATAAGCGGGTGCTCTGCGTATTCCAGCCCCACACCTTTACCCGCACCGCCGCTCTCTTTGACGATTTTGTGCGGGAGCTCTCCATCCCGGATGTAGCTTTGCTTTCAGACATCTACGCCGCCCGGGAGAACAACACCATTGGCATCTCCTCCAGGGATCTATGCGCCAAGATCCCCGGTTCCTGCTACTGCCCCAGTTTCCCGGAGATGGAGCAGGTTTTGCGCCGCATCGCCCAGCCGGGAGATATCATTCTCACCGTAGGCGCCGGGGATATCTACAAAGTCGGCGAGGCCTTAGCGGAACAAAAGTAAATGCATATGCCACAGGGGCGGCCAAGTTCAGGCCGCCCCCTTTTTTTGACTTTATTGAAAAGGTCCGCCCTTTCTGTACATTTCACGGTGTTCTCTTGGTATTCAAATTTGGAATATACGCAAAACCACTTGAAAAAAATGAAAAAAATGTTAAAGTGAATAATAGAACATCATACGAAGGAGGACATTTGCCCCATGCCTAAGAACAAGTGTGAAATCATTTACCGTAAGGCTCCCGGCCTGGATGATGTGGACTGCAATTATCCCGGATTCCAGCCTGGCCAGACCATTTTAAAGAAGGGTACCGTCTGCAAAAAGGGCCATATGCCCCTGCCTAGCGACATTCTGTTTGACCGGGATGTGGCCATTCCCGTGCGGGACGGCACCATTTTGTATGCAGATATTTACCGGCCTGTAGATGAGAGCGTGAAGGTCCCCGCTATCTTAAATTCCACCACCTTCGGCAAGGCCAAAGACGAAACAAAACCCATACCGATCAATGCCATGTGCATGGAAAATGAGGAGCTGCCCGGCGTGCCCAAGTCCTTCACCAGCGGCCTCAACACGTTTGAGGGCACAGATCCCGGCTTCTTTGTGCAGCACGGGTATGCCGTCATCAACCTGGACATCCGGGGCTGCTATAAGTCTGGCGGGAAAAACCCCTACTTCGGCTCCCAGGAAGCGGAGGACGACTACGATGTGATCGAGTGGCTGGCCGCCCAGGATTGGTGCAACGGCAAAGTCACTATGACCGGTAACTCCTGGCTGGGCATCGTCCAGTGGTTTGCCGCTGCCCAGCAGCCGCCCCACCTGGCCTGCATTGCCCCCTGGGAGGGCTGGCACGACATGTACCGGGACGAGTACATGGTGGGCGGCATCGCCAATTACCCCGGCTTCCGCTATAAAAACACATTCAACGAGGGCGGCCTGATGGAAGACGTGGTGGCCAACTGCCTGGCCCACCCCCTCTTTGACGAGTACTGGGAGGACAAACAGGCCAAAGTAGAGAATATCACCCTACCCGTCTATGCCACCGCCTCCTGGACCAGCCCCGTCCACTGCCAGGGCACGCTGAAGGCCTGGCGGACCATCCCCTCTAAAGAGAAGTGGCTGCGCATCCACAACACCCAGGAGTGGCGGGACACCTATACCCCGAAAAACGAGGAAGAGATGCTGAAGTTCTTTGACCACTATCTGAAGGGCATTGACAACGGCTGGGAAGAGACCCCCCGGATCCGTGTCTCCGTCCTGGATCCTGGTCAGGGCAACGACATTGTAGAGCGTGTGGAGGACAGCTTCCCCCTGGCCCGCCAGGAGTTGAAGTCCATGTATCTGGACACAGAAAACATGTGCCTCACCTTTGACAAGCCCGCCACGGAATCTACATACAGCTACTCCGGTTGGGACGAAAAGAGCATGGCCACCTTCCGCTACACCTTTGATAAGGAGACGGAAATCGTCGGCTATATGAATCTGAAGCTGTGGGTGGAGTCCTTTGGCTACAACGATCTGGACCTGTTCGTCAAAGTCCGGAAATATGACAAGGACGGCAATGAGGCCCTGCACTATGCGGCCGTTGGCAACAAGAAGTTTGGCGAGTGCATCTACTCCGGCCCCACCAGCCGGCAGCGTGTCTCTCTGCGGAAGCTGGATCCCGCAAAGTCCACGGTGAACGAGCCCTATCACACCTTTGATGAGGTGCAAAAGCTCCTGCCTGGGGAGATCGTCCCGGTGGAAATCGGCCTGTTCCCCACCGGCCTGCGCTTCCACGCCGGGGAAACCCTGGAGGTGGCCATTGCCGGGTATAGCTTCTTTAACCTGCCCAGCTCCCACGGGGCTGCCCTGCAGAAGATGGGCGTAGACAACAACGGTATGCACATCATCCATGCTGGCGGCGCCTACGACTCCAAGCTCATCGTCCCCTTTATCCCGGTAGAGGACTAATCCCAATAGCCAAGGCGGCTGCAAACTTTTGTTTGCAGCCGCCTTTTTACTTCTCCATATAGGGCGTGGCCCGCCAGTCCTGCCCTCCCTGCCGACTTCCCTCCGGCAGGGCCAAAACCCACAGGTCCGTGTTCCGGGCCTCCATCTCCAGCTGCCGGCGGGCCTTCTCCGGCAGGCTTTTCCCCGCTGCGGGCTTGGTCAAAATCGGCAGGGACGCCCGCTTGCGAATTTCCCGCAATAGCACTTGGCCCCGGCAGCTGGCCGCCAGAATTTTCCCGTAAGCCGGCGGCGCCAGATCCGCCTCCCGCAAGCCCAGATAGGCGCAGAGCAGCAGCCGGCGCAACCGGGACATGGTGTATCGCTTGGTCTTGGCCAACTGCAGCAGCTCTTCCAGGCTCCCCGCCTGGCTGGCCGCCTGAAGCAGTCGGTTTCCCAGGCCTTCTGCTCGGCCTGGAAGTGCCGCATAATCCTCCGCCGTCATCATGCGCAGCCGGGCGAAAACCGCCGTCTCACACCGTTTTGGGTCCGCCGGCCCCCGGGCCGCCTCTATCTCCCGTTTGGCCACCATTGCCGCCGCTTCCGGCATATACGGCCAGGGCGCCTGGCCATGCATCAGCATTTCCCGCAAGGCCGAGGCAGAGCGCAACCCTTTCTCCACATCTGCGGCATCATGCCCCGGCCCATAGCGGCGGATAGCCACCGGCTCGATTGCAGAACCTATGCGCTCCAAAGCCTGGAGATAGGACACCGCCAATAGATTGTTCGGCCCTTGCAGCAGGGCGGCTGCCTCCGGGTCCAGGGACGCCGCCGCTCGGCTGCGGGCCTGTCCATAGGAGACACCCGCCTGGATATGTCGGGCTGCCGCCGCTTCACTGGCCTTCAGGCAGGCGGCGCTGCGCCGGAGGGCGTCCACGTCCCCGCACTCACTGCCAAAAGACAGATGGGTCACAACGCCCAAGCTGTCCAGCAGGGATACGGCACTGTAGGCAAACCCCTCACTGGATTGCAAAACGCTGCCCGCCGGCAATTCCAACACCAAATCCGCCCCACAGCGGACAGCCATCTCCCCCCGGGCGTATTTGTCCAATACCGCCCAATCCCCCCGCTGGACAAAATTGCCGCTCATCACACAGACAACAGGCGCATTTTCCCCCAGAAGACTGCGGCTTTGCTGGATATGCCAGATGTGTCCCAGATGAAAGGGATTGTATTCCGCCACGACTCCAACGACCGTCATTTTCTTCTCTCCCGTAATACCCGTATGAAAATTTTCTATACAGGCCAAAAATGCTAAAATTACCCTTGAGATTTTACAAAAAAAGTATTAGAATACTCTCGCAAGACTTGTTGCAAATCTTCCCGGCGCTTTGCAAGTCTCCTGTCTCCTGACTGCCGGGTACCCCTTATCATATCGTTTTTTTCCTATTTTATCAATATACTAGGAGAAAGGTTGTCTAACATGAAAATTTTGGTTATCAATGCAGGCAGTTCTTCCCTGAAGTATCAGCTGTTCAATATGGACGACGAGTCCGTCCTGGCCAAAGGGCTATGCGAGCGCATTGGCATCGACGGCCATCTGAAGCACACCCCTTTGGTGGACGGAAAATCCGTCTATGACCGGGATGTGGCCCTGCCCACCCATGCAGAGGCCATCCAGAAAGTCCTGGATCTGCTGCTGAGCCCGGAATACGGCGTGCTCACCGACGCCAGCGAGATCGGTGCAATCGGCCACCGCATTGTCCACGGCGGTGAGGCCTTCTCCTCCTCCGTCCTGATTAACAGCGTGGTTATGGCCGCAATTGAGAACTGCATTTCTCTGGCACCGCTGCACAACCCCGCCAACATCACAGGCATTAAGGCCTGTATGCAGGTCATGAAGGGCATCCCCCAGGTGGCTGTGTTTGACACCGCCTTCCACCAGACCATGCCCCCCAAGGCCTATATGTACGCCCTGCCCTACGAATACTACGACAAATACAAAATCCGCCGCTACGGTTTCCACGGTACCTCTCATCGGTACGTCTCTTCCCAGGCAGCCAAGCTTTTGGGCAAGCCGCTGGAAGAACTAAAGCTGATCTCCTGCCACATGGGCAACGGCTCCTCCATCTGTGCCATTGATGGTGGAAAATCGGTAGATACCTCCATGGGCTTTACGCCGCTGGCCGGCCTGCCCATGGGCACCCGTTCCGGCGATGTGGACCCCAGCATCATTGAGTATATCATGGACCATGAAAACTTGGACGTAAACGCCGCCCTGAATGTCTTAAACAAAAAATCCGGCATGTTGGGCGTATCCGGCATCTCCTCTGACTTCCGGGATCTGACAGAGGCCGCTTCGGAGGGCAATGAACGTGCCTGCCTGGCCCTGAACATGTTCTCTTATGCTGTGGCCAAGACCATTGGTTCCTATGTCTTCGCCATGGGCGGGGCTGACGCCATTATCTTCACCGCCGGCGTTGGCGAGAACAGCACGCCGGTCCGCCGCTCCATCTGCCACTATCTGGCGCCTATGGGCTATGTGTTGGATGAGAACAAGAACAAGCTCCGGGGTGAGGATCGGATCATCTCCACGGACGACAGCCCCCACCAGATTTTGGTCATCCCCACCAATGAGGAACTGGTCATTGCCCGGGATACCCTGGCCATCGTTCAGTAAACCCATCTATGCAAATTCCCCTCCGCTTGGCTTCTCCAGGCGGAGGGGTTTTCACCAGAAAGGCGGAAAAATAACCGGAATTTCGGGAAAAGCCGTTGACATTTTCCCGCTGGAATGGTATAGTTTTAAGGCCGCTTTGAGTGGGTCTGCAAGTGAAGGCCTGTCCTTCCGCCCAGGAGAGCGTGACTCTGACAAACAAGAGAGGTGTAAAAAATGAAGTATGCCATCATTGTAACCGGCGGCAAGCAGTATCGGGTCTCCGAAGGGGACGTGATCTTTGTGGAAAAGCTGGAAGTGGAAGCTGGCGACAAGATCAGCTTTGACCAGGTCCTGGCCGTTGTGGACGGGGACCAGCAGCAGTTCGGCGCTCCCACCGTTGCCAGCGCTACCGTAGAGGGCAGCGTGGTGAAAAACGGCAAGGGCGCTAAGATCATGGTCTACAAGATGAAGCCCAAGAAGAACTACCGGCGGCGCCAGGGCCACAGACAGCCCTATACAAAGGTGCAGATCGAAAAGATTTCTCTGTAAGGTTTTTCTTACTTTCGACATGTGGAGGTGTAAAACATGGCACATAAAAAAGGTATGGGTTCCACCAAGAATGGTCGGGACAGCGAATCGAAACGCCTGGGTCCCAAGCGGGCTGATGGGCAGTTCGTCCTGGCCGGCAATATTCTGGTCCGCCAGCGGGGCACCAAGATCCACCCCGGCCTCAACGTAGGCAAGGGCAGCGACGATACCCTGTATGCCACCAAGAGCGGCCGTGTCCGTTTCGAGCGGCTGGGCAAGGACAGGAAGAAAGTCTCGGTCTACGAGGAGATCGCACAGTAGCAGAGATCAAACGGGCGGACGGTTTTGTCCGCCCGTTTTTTGTATTTCCGCACTCTATTGGAATCTGGAGGTTTTTCCATGGCAACCACTTTTGTTGACAAAGTGCATATCCATGTGACCGCCGGTAAAGGCGGCAACGGCGCCATCTCCTTTCACCGGGAGAAATATGTGGCTGCCGGCGGCCCCGACGGAGGCGACGGTGGCCGGGGCGGCAATGTGGTGCTGCGGGTCAGCGACAATATGTCCACCCTCATGGACTTTCGCTATCGCCGCAAATACAAAGCGGAACCGGGTGCAGACGGCTCCGGCAAACGCTGTACAGGGAAAGACGGGGCCGACCTGGTGCTAAAGGTCCCCCGGGGCACCTTGGTGCGGGATCGGGAGACCGGCGCCATCATCCAGGATATGTCCGGGGATGAAGATTTTATTGTGGCCCGGGGCGGCCGGGGCGGCTGGGGCAACCAGCACTTTGCCACCCCCACCCGGCAGGCTCCCCGCTTCGCCAAAAACGGCAGCCCTGGCGAGGATCGGGAGATCACCCTGGAGCTAAAGCTCCTGGCCGACGTGGGCCTGGTGGGTTTCCCCAATGTGGGTAAGTCCACCTTGCTTGCCACAGTGACCAAGGCCAATCCCAAGATCGCAAATTATCATTTTACCACCCTCTACCCCAATTTGGGCGTGGTCTATGTGGATACAGACGCCTCTTTCATCATGGCAGACATTCCCGGCATCATTGAGGGCGCCTCCGAGGGCGCCGGGCTGGGTCACGACTTTCTCCGGCACATTGACCGCTGTCGGCTGCTGATCCACGTGGTGGACGTCTCCGGCTCGGAGGGCCGGGATCCCATCCAGGACTTTGAGGCCATCCAAGCGGAGCTGCGCCAGTACAGTCCTGAGCTGGCCAAGCGGCCCCAGATCGTGGCCGCCAACAAGTGCGACATCGCCGCTCCGGAGGACATTGCCCGTTTTCGGGACTACGTCACCGGCCTGGGCTGCGAGATGTATGAGATCTCTGCCGCCACCCATATGGGCGTGCGGGAACTGTGCCAGGGGGCCTATCGCCAGTTGGAGCAGCTCCCCCCTATTCAGGTCTACGAACCGGAGTATGTTCCGCCGGTGCAGGTGGAGCTCTCCCCGGAGGACTTGGAGATCCGCCAGGAGAATGGCATCTGGACGGTAGAAGGGCCCTGGCTGGAGCGGCTCATGGGGGGGATCAATTTCTCCGACTACGAGTCCCGGATGTATTTTGACCGGACCCTGCGCAACTCCGGCGTCTTTGACCGGCTGGAAGCTGCCGGTATTGACGAGGGAGACACGGTGGATCTGTACGGTTTGCAGTTTGAATACAAACGCTAACCCTGTTCACAGGAGGGAGTGCATGAAAAAGCGCAGCTATACAATTGACCGGCAGGGCCCTTGGACATATGTCGCCTGCCTATTGATGCTCGTATCTTTTGGTTTGCGCCTGGGCTACTACTGGGGCTTTTGGCTGGGCGGCTGGAGTTGGGATGTGGTTGTGTTTCAGATCCTGCTCCCCTTGGCCGCCGGCCTGCTGATGCCGGCCCTCTTGCTGGCCAACCGCCCCCTTTCCTGGACCTGTGTCCCCGTTTGGATGGGCTGCCTGTTTTTTATTGTAAAGGCCCTGGGCTTTGTCTGGTGGCACGCCGCCCTGTGTTGCTGCCTCTATTGCCTGGTGGGAATCCTATACACGCTAACTGTCCTGGGGCGGCTGCCACGGCTGCCCTTGATTCTGGTCTTTGCCCTGCCCCTGGCTTTTCACATTGGGCAGGACATCTGGACGCAGCTGCAATCCCCCATGTCCTTTTTTGCTTGGCTGCCGGAGCTCTCTGTGCTAGCCATTATGGGGGGCCTGTTGTGCTTAAGCCTTGGTATGCACGAGCAGACCTAGTATGAGAAAAAGAGGCCCTGGCCGCAAATGCGGCTAGGGCCTCTTTTTCTATTCTTTTTCATTTTCTACTTCGGTTTGTTCCGCCTCCGGCGGGAAGGTCACCTGGATAGTGGTACCCCGACCCAGGTCGCTGTCCATGGTGATGGTGGCCCCATGATACCGAGCCGCATGCTTCACGATAGAAAGCCCCAGCCCCGTGCCGCCGGTGGCCTTAGAGTGGCTCTTATCCACCCGGTAAAAGCGTTCAAATACCCGTTCCTGCTGATCTTTGGGAATGCCTATCCCCGTGTCCTTCACTTGAATCGACGGGCCTACGCCGTCCCGGCCACGTTGGACAATCAGTTCCACCCGACCGTCATCCACATTATACTTCACTGCGTTTTCACACAGGTTATAGACCATCTCATCCAGCAAGTTCTTCACACCCAGCACCCACACCTCGTCCCCGTAGGTATGGATCTCCACATTCTTGCTCTGGGCTTTTAGCCGCAGGTGGGCGGCAGAGTCTTCGCACAGCTTCCGCAAGGCCACGGGTTCCATCGTCATCTCCCCGCCCTCGTCCAAGCGGGAGATCTTGATGATGTCATCAATGAGCTCCATCAGGCGCTGGGACTCGGCATAGATCCGGTCAATGAACCGGGGCACATCCTCCGGCTTGGCAATGCCGCTGCGGATCATCTCCGTATAGCCGGAGATAGACTGCAAGGGCGTTTTCAGCTCATGGGACACATTGGCGGAAAATTCCCGGCGCATCTGTTCGGCGTCGTACTGTTCCCGCTTTTCCGTGTCTAACCGCTGCAACAGGGGCATCAGCTCCGCATAGGTCTCATTGGACAGGGGCTCGTCCAAATTCAGATCATTGATGGGGCGAATCAGCCGCCGGGTCAAGGTCCGGGAGAGCAGCACCGCCAAAAGGATGGTCCCGCACAAAATAATGAGCACATAAACCGACGCCGGGCCCAAAATCGCCCAGACACTATTGATGGTCTCCGCCACCCGGAGGACGCTTCCGTCGGACAGACGCACTGCATAGTAATAGGTCTGTTTATCCAACGTATCTGACGGGCGGGTACTCTCCCCCACCCCGGTCTCCAGGGCGCTGATAAATTCCGGCCGGTCGCTGTGGTTTTCCAAGTCCCCCGCCTCGCTGTCATAGAGGACGGTGCCATCTGCAGCGATCCAGGTCACCCGGTGCTCTTCCCCCTCCGTGTCGATGTGGGAAAACTGCTCTAAGTACTCGGCACCGGCCTCTTCTACCGCCACACTGATATAGGCGGCGCTGCGGCGCACAGCAGCCCGCATGCTTTCGCTCAGCTGGCTGTACAGGAGAAAAAACATGGCCCCGGACGCAATAAGGATCGCTATTACGCCCAAGACACACATGCTCTGTTGAATTTTCTTTTTCATATCGCTGCCCCCTTGCCCTTAGCTTTGGCGCAGCTCTACCTCCGGATCGTGGTTGCCGGTGATGGAGAAAAGCACCCACTCCGCCACATTGACAGCGTGGTCCCCGATGCGCTCAAAGTATTTGGCGATCATCAGCAGGTCCAGGGCCAGCTCGCCCTCTTCCGGCTTCTGCCCAATCATCTCAATGATCTCGTTTTTCACCCGGGCAAACAAGCCGTCTACCACATCGTCATAGGCAATGACCTGCTCCGCCAGGCCGGTATCCTGCTGGACAAAGGCCTCCACACTTTCGGTGACCATCTTGATGGTGGCCTTGGCCATATCCCCGATGTGATGGACGCCGTTAGTCCCCTGGGCGCCGCCCATGGTGATAATCTCGGCAATATCCGCCGCCTGGTCCCCGATACGCTCCATATCCGTAATCATTTTCAGAGCGGCGGAAATCTGGCGCAGGTCTCTGGCTACCGGCTGCTGCTGCAGCAGGAGCTTCAGGCACAGGCTTTCAATCTCCCGCTCTTTTTCGTCGATGAGCTGATCTGTTGCAATGGTCTGACGGGCCAGATCAATGTCTGTGTCCATCAGGGCCTTGGCAGCGCTGGCAATCACGCTTTCGCACAGGGAACCCATATTGACCAGTTCCCGGTTCAACTGGGCCAGCTGTTTATCAAATCGATTCCGCATTATCCGAACCTCCCGGTGATGTAGTCTTCTGTCCGTTTGTCATCCGGCATGGAGAAAACGTGTTCCGTGTCCCCATACTCCACCAGCTCTCCTAACAGGAAGAAGGCGGTCTTATCCGACACACGGGCGGCCTGCTGCATATTGTGGGTTACCATGATCACAGTATAGTCGTTTTTCAGCTGGATTGCAAGATCTTCAATTTTCATCGTGGAGATGGGATCCAGGGCAGAGGTGGCCTCGTCCATCAGCAAAACATCCGGCTCCACAGCCAAAGCCCGGGCAATGCACAGCCGCTGCTGCTGACCGCCGGAGAGGCCCAGGGCGGATTTTTTCAGCCGGTCCTTCACCTCATCCCAAATGGCCGCATCCCGCAGCGCCTTTTCCACAATAGCGTCTAATTTCGCCCGGCCACGGACACCGTGGGTGCGGGGGCCATAGGCCACATTGTCGTAGATAGACATGGGGAACGGATTGGGCTTCTGAAACACCATGCCGATGCGCTTGCGCAGCCAGGTCACATTGACCCCGGGCGCAAAGATATCCATACCCCGGTACTCGATGCTGCCGGTGATTTTTACCCCCTGCACCAAATCATTCATCCGGTCAATGGTGCGCAAGAAGGTGGACTTGCCGCAGCCGGAGGGGCCGATCAGAGCGGTAATCTGCTTTTCCGGGATATCCATATTGATTTTTTTCAGGGCGTGGTTGTCCCCATAAAACAGGTCCAAATCTCGGACCTTTAAAATAATATTCTCATCCATAGTGGGTATGCCCCCTTACTTCTTTCTCAGGCGTTTGCCAACCAATTTGGCCGCCAGGTTGATGATCAATGTCAGAATGAGCAGGATGGTACCGATGGAAAATGCCACGGCAAAGTCCGCCCGTTCCTTGGCATAGACATACAGGGCCACGGTCAAGGTGGCGCCGGAACTGTGCATCAGGCCCTCAATGGTGGAAAAGTCCTGCATCGCCGTAGACAGGCCGGCGGCGTACATCAAAACGGCACTTTCTCCCACAATACGGCCTACAGCCAAAATACAGCCGGTAACAATGCCATCCACAGACGAAGGCAACACCACGGTGCGGATCATGTGCCACTTGCCGCTGCCCAGGGCCAGAGACCCCTCTCGATAGGACTGGGGCACTGTCTTTAAACTCTCCTGGGTAGTACGAATAATGGTGGGCAGCACCATGATGACCAAAGTGAGCGCACCGGCAAGCAGGGTCTTGCCCAGGCGCAAGGATGTGGAAAACACAATCACGCCTACCAGGGCATAGATAATGGAGGGAATGCCCGCCAAGGTCTCCGTGGCAAACTCGACCACGGACACCAGACGCTTGTTTTTCGCATATTCCGTCAGATAAATCGCAGCACAAACACCCAAGGGCAACACAATAACCAGGGAGACGATGACCACATAGAGCGTATTTAAAATGGCCGGCAGGATACCCATGGTCCCCCGGATCAGGCTCTCCTCCGTGGAGAGGAACTCCCAGCTGATCCCCGGGATACCCCGGTAACAAATATACCCTATCACAAAGAGCAGGATGGCGCAAGTGAGGATTACGCAGAAGTACATGGCAACCCGCATGACCACGTTATAACTCTTCCGGCGGGGAGAGAGCGCTTTTTTCTCGTCCATAGCTTAGCCCTCCTTCTTCCGCTTCAGTACCAGGTTCAGCAGCGCATTGATCAGCATGATAAACAGGAACAGCACAAGGCCAATGGAGTACAGCGCATTGCGCTGCAGGCTGCCGGGACTGGCGTAGTTCATCTCAATGGCAATACCGGTGGTGAGGAACCGGACACTGGAAAACAGGGAGGGCATATTGGCCACGTTACCGGCCACCATGATGATAGCCATAGCCTCGCCAATGGCCCGGCCGATGCCCAAGACCACAGCGGCAGCGATACCACTTTTGGCGGCGGGCACACTCACACGGAAATAGGTCTCCAGTTCCGTGGCGCCCAGGGCCAAGCTGGCCTCCTCATACTCTTTTGGCACCGCCTGAAGCGCTGTCTCCGACACATTGATGATGGAGGGCAAAATGATAACCGTCAAAACAATGATGGCCGCAAATAGGCTGTCGCCAGCCGGTAGGTTAAACAGCTTTTGAATAGCCGGCACCAGCACAATCATACCCACCAGGCCATAGACCACAGACGGGATGCCAGCCAGCAAGTCCACTGCCGGGCGGATCACTGCTGCTAGCTTCTTGGGGGCCACTTTGGCCAGGAATACAGCCGTGAAAAAGCCGATGGGCACACCCAGAACAACGGCCCCGGCGGTGCCGTAAATGGAGGTAAGGATCATGGGCAGGATGCCAAACTGGGGATTGGTTTTATTGGTGGAATCCCAAGTATCGCCAAAGAGGAAGTTGAAGAGCCCCACTTCCCGAATGGCGGGGATACCGGAGATAATCAAGTAGATGCTGATTACCAGCACAAAGGCCACGGCAATCAGGCCACAGACCACAAATATAATGGTCATGATATTTTCTACCGGCCTGGCCTTTTTCTTTTTCCCTGCTGCCTCTTCCGCAGGGGCCTCATTCACTGCAAGGGCCTTGGTCTTTTTTGTATCTCTCATGGTCATTCAGCCTTTCGCATCACAATCTCATATCATGCCAGTACGACACGGCCAAATTTGGACGTGTCGTACTGGGTATCATGGTTGTGTTTGACTTCTTTTTTCTTTACGGTGCCACAGCGCCGGCCTGGGCAATGTACTGAGCCGCATCATCGCTCATGGCATAATCCAGGAAAGCCTGGGCCTGGGCGGAGAGCTCTACACCCTCCATGGTGACCATGACGAAGGGACGCTGGATAGCATAGCTGCCGTCCTTTACAGTCTCCTCACTGCAGACCACGCCGTCTACGCTGACAGCGGAAACCGTGTCATTCACAGCGGAGAGAGAGGCATAGCCGATGGCGTTGGCATTGCCAGCCACACCGCCGATGATGTCGCCAGTGGAGCTGTACTCGTTGGTGTAGGCGCAAGCATCTTCAATGTCCAGAATCTCCTCGAAAGCGCCCCGGGTGCCGCTGCCGGCCTCACGACCGTAGACAGCGATTTCCATATCCTCGCCGCCGACCTCAGACCAGTTGGTGATCTCGCCCGTGAAGATCTGGGCGATCTGCTCCTGGGTCAGGTTGGTTACCGGGTTGTTGGGGTTGACTACGATGGCCACGCCGTCCAGAGCCACAATGTTCTCGACAGCGCCCTGGCTCTTCTCCTCGTCGGTCAGAGCACGGCTGGAGAGGCCGATGTCCACGGTACCCGCCATAACGGCTTCAATACCAGCACCGGAACCTGTGCCGGAGTAGTTGATGGTCACGTCGGGGTTGATCTGGTTGAAAGCTTCCCGGAGGATAGCCATCACGTCAGCCATAGAGGTGGAACCATCGGTGTTTACTGTACCGCTAAGCGCCTCATTCGCATCGTCCGATGTGTCGGGAGAGGGGCTTGCAGCGTCGTCGCTGACATCTGTGCTAGCGCTAGGGCTGGTGGCGTCGTCACCGTCGTTGCTGCTGCAGCCGGCCATCACGCCAAAAACCATGGCGAGAGCCAGAAGCAGGATTGCAAGTTTTTTCATTGTTACCTTACTCCTTTTTGTCTTCATTTTCTTTTGATCTTCGATCTATGTGTATGATAGAGCGCAAAAGTAAAATGCAAAAGCATAGAAATGTGAAATCTATGTCAAGTCGTAAAATAATCTGTGTTATTCCCCCTGCATTTCCCAGGATTTTTTGTACTTTTCCAGGAATTTCAGAACTTTTCTGTGCGCCATGCACAAAAGCCTCCAGCGCCTGTTTCGTCTTTTTTCAGCCATTTGCATAGCAAAAAAGGACCTGAAAATCCCCTTGAATTTTCAGGTCCTTTTTCGATGGATTTTTGTGAATTTTAACCCAGTTCGTATACGGCTTTGACCCCTTTGTAGGTCATGTAACAATCCAGCTTGGCCACAACCTCATAGGGGGCGTGCATGCTGAGCACCGGCACGCCGGCGTCAATGGTATCGATATTCCGCTCCGCCATGTAGACGGCCACAGTGCCGCCGCCGCCCTGGTCCACCTTGCCCAGCTCCGCCATCTGCCAGATAACCTGGCGCTGGGCAAAAATGCTGCGCAGCTTGGCCACCACTTCCGCCGAAGCGTCGCTGGATCCGGACTTGCCCCGGGCGCCGGTATACTTGCAGATGCCCATACCGTAGTTCAGCTTGGCGTTGTTCCGCTTTTCCGAGACCTCCGGGAAATTGGGGTCAAACCCGTTGCACACGTCCGCCGACAGGCAGAAAGAGGCGGCAAAGCAGTCGGCCAGTTCCACCCCCTGGCTGCGGCACATGTCCCCCACAAAGCGCTCAAAGGCCTGGGACTTCATACCGGACACACCCTCGGAGCCAATCTCTTCTTTATCTGCCAGAATGCAGATGGCCGTGCGGCGGGGGGCATCCAGCTCCAAGATGGCCGCCAACTCCGCATAGGCGCAGACCCGGTCGTCATGGCCGTAGCCAGCCAGCAGGGACCGGTCCAGACCCACGTCCCGGGTGGGCAGGGCGGGCACCGCCTCCAGCTCCGCAGAGAGGAAGTCCTCCTCTGTGATACCATACTTCTCATTTAATATAGAGAGCACCGCCAGCTTCACCGGGTCGCTGCCCTCGGTCTCCCCATCCGGCTCACTGCCCACCAGGAGGTTTAGCCCCTCCCCGGTGATCCCCTCTGCCAGGGTCTTTTTCATCTGGTCGGCGCCCAAATGGGGCAGCAGGTCGGTGATGACAAACACCGGGTCAGCCGGCGCATCGCCAATGGAGATATCTACCCGGCGGCCGTCCGCCAGGGCCACCACACCGTGGAGGGCCAGGGGGATTGTCACCCACTGGTATTTTTTAATGCCGCCGTAATAGTGGGTCTTAAAATAGGCCAGCTCCCCATCCTCATACAGGGGCAGCTGCTTTAAATCCAGGCGGGGCGAATCCACATGGGCGGCGGCAATATTGCAGCCGGAAGCCAGAGATTCGCTGCCCACCACGGCCAGCATCAAGGCCTTGTCCCGGTTGACGCTGTAGACCTTGTCCCCGGGCTGCACCTTGCCGCCGTAGGTATAGGGCCGAAATCCCGCCTTTTCCACCAGGGCCACCGCCTCCCGAACGGCCAGGCGCTCGGTCCGGGCCTTGTCCAAATAGGCCCGGTAACCGGCAATATAGGCGTCCATAGCCTGGCGGTCCGATTCGCTAATCTGCTTATAGGCGTTTTTCTGGTTATAGAACAGTTTTTCTCTGCGTTCGTCTTTCTTATTGGCATCCATGGTCTTTTTCCTCCTTTATGGCTGTAATCATTGTTGCAAAAATCTCTCTACAGGCCTGCCGGAATGCCGCCGGGTCTGTCCCGTCGTTTACCAGCACCCGGTCACAGTGGGCCTGATAATAGGCATCTGTCTGTTGTGCGCCGATCCGCAGCAGCGCATACTGATAGGGAATGCCCTCCCGGGCCATGATCCGCTGGACCCGCACCTCTGCCGGGGCGGTGATGGCCACCACAGCGTCGCATTTATCCGCCAGGCCGCCTTCCAACAGGGCAATGGCATCCACCGCCGCAAGCTGCCCGCCGGCGGCCGCATGGGCCGCCAAAGCCTCCTCCACTGCCTGGCCCACGTACTTGTGGGTCACCTGGTTGAGTTTGGCCAAGGCATCCGGATCGGAAAACACGGCTGCGCCTAAGACCTTGCGGTCCAGTTTGCCATCTGTCACCGTGCCGGGAAAGGCGGCGTCGATCTCCGCCAGCATGACCTTATCCCGCTCCAGCAGGTCATGGTACAGCGCATCACAGTCGATCACCAGGGCACCCAGATCCTCCAAAGCGCCCAGGGCTGTGGTCTTCCCCGCTCCGGTGCCGCCGGTTATCCCAATGACAATCATACCGTCACCTGCCCAATCACCGCTTCTATCTCTGCCCGGGTCAGCCCGCCCTGGCGCAAAATCCGGGGCGGTGTCGCTGTGCAGTCTACAATGGTGGACTCCACCCCCACCTTGCAGGGGCCCCCGTCCACAATACCGTCAATTTTCCCATCCAAGCCGTCTAAAACTGCCTGGGCCGTCTTCGGGCTGGGTGCACCGGATGGATTGGCAGACGGCGCCGCCAAAGGCACCCCGGCCGCCTGGATGATGGCCAGGGTCACCGGATGATCCGGACAGCGGAGGCCGATGGTGTCGCCCCCGGCGGTGACGATCTTGGGGATCTGCTCTGCCGCCGGTACAATCACCGTCAGAGGCCCGGGCCAAAAGGCCCGGCACAGAGCTACTGCCGCCGCCGGAAAGGCCTTGGCCAAGGTTTGCGCCTGCTCTAGGCCGGAGACAAGCAGGCTCAGGGGCTTTTGCTCCGGCCGGCCTTTGGCCAGATAGACCTTGGCCACCGCATCTGCGTCCAGGCCGTTTGCCGCCAGGCCGTACACCGTCTCCGTCGGCACTGCCAAAATCCGGCCCGCCGCCAGAGCGGCCGCCGCCCCGGCCACGTCCCCCGTATATGTTTTGGTCTCCATGGGGCAGCCCCCTTTCCCTTTGCCCTACTCCTCGGCGGAGGCCCGCAGGCGCTCCGCCTGGTCTGCCGTGACCAGGGCGTCAATCAGCTCGTCTAAGTCCCCGTCTAAAATCTGTTCCAATTTGTATAAGGTAAGGCCGATGCGGTGGTCCGTCACACGGCCCTGGGGATAGTTATAGGTGCGAATCCGCTCCGACCGATCGCCGGTGCCCACCTGGCTCTTCCGCTCGGCGGCCAGGGCGGCGTTCTGCTTCCGCTGCTCCTCTTCATACAGGCGGGAGACCAAGATCTTCATGGCCCGCTCCCGGTTTTTGTGCTGGCTCCGCTCGTCCTGGCACTCTACCACGGTGCCCGTGGGTAGGTGGGTGATGCGGATAGCGGACTCCGTCTTATTGACGTGCTGGCCGCCGGCGCCAGAGGACCGGAAGGTATCGATCTGCAGGTCGGCGGGGTTGATCTCAAAGTCCACTTCCTCCATCTCCGGCAGCACGGCCACGGTGACGGTGGAGGTGTGAATACGGCCGGAGGCCTCTGTATCCGGGACACGCTGGACCCGGTGCACGCCGCTTTCAAACTTCAAGCGGGAGTAAGCCCCCTCGCCCTCAATGACAAAACTGACTTCCTTAATCCCGCCAATCTCCGTCTCATTGATGCTGGCAATCTCCGGCTTCCAGCGTTTGCTCTCGGCGTACATGGTGTACATCCGGTATAGGCTGTGGGCAAACAGGGCCGCCTCTTCCCCGCCGGCGCCGCCCCGGATCTCCACAATCACGTTTTTAGAGTCGTTGGGGTCCGTGGGCAACAACAGGATCTTCAGCTTTTCCTCCAACTCCTCTAGCTGGGCCTTGGCAGTTTCAAATTCCTCCTGAGCCAGCTCCTTCATCTCCGGATCGCTCATCAGGGCCTTGGCCTCTTCCATATCTGCCTGGCATTTGCAATACGCCCGATACGCCTCCACCACCGGTGTCAGCTCTTTCTGCTCCCGGGCCAATTTGGCCACGGCCGCCGGGTCGTTATAAACTTCCGGCGATGCCATCTTTGCTTCAATTTCTGTATATTTTTCCTCAATCAGCTTTAGTTTATCAAGCATAAAATCCATTCCCTCTATCAAATAATATACACAGTTAATATACACAGTCAATTTATCAAGAAATTTTACCACAAAGCCCTTGCAATGTAAATAGGGGCCCGCCTGGGGCGGCGCCTCTATTTCCCTGTCTTGGATAAAATGTTTCGGAAAGCCGGTGCACCATTGAAAAAACTGCTTCTTGCGATCACTGCCTGCCTACTGATTTTTGCCCTACTGGGCGCAGGCGTCCCCGCTCCAGACCCAGAGGGCATTGCCATACCCATTTTGATGTACCACAGCATATTGAAAGACAGCAGCGCCTGGAACGCCTATGTTCTCTCCCCCGATCAGCTGGCCCAAGACATGGCCTGGCTCCAAGCCCATGGGTACCAGGCTGTCACTATGCAGGCGCTCATCGACTACGTCTACCTAGGCACGCCCCTGCCGGAAAAACCGGTGGTCCTCAGCTTTGACGACGGATATTTAAATAACTTAACCTATTTGCCCAATTTGCTGGAAACCTACGACATGCAGGCCGTGATCTCCGTCGTGGGCCAATACATGGATGCCGCCGAAGTTGACCCCTACCCAAGTCCCTCCTACTCCTATCTCACCCGCACAGAGATCCAGGCCCTGGATCAAAACCCCCGCATAGAGATTCAAAACCACTCCTATAGCTTTCATACCCAGGCGGGGCGTCGGGGCGCCAGCCGGAATGCCGGGGAGTCCCTAGAGGCTTACACCGCTGTCCTGGCGGCAGATTTTGCAAAGATGGACGCCCTTTTGGCAGACTGTGGCGTGCAGGCCACCACCTTCACCTACCCCTTTGGCCACTGTTCGGATTGCTCGGATGGCATTGTCAAAAGCCTGGGGTATAAAGCCACGCTGTCCTGCACAGAGACCATCAGTACCATATATTATGGCGATCCAGATTCCCTTTTCAGTTTGGGCCGCTTTAACCGGCCCTCTGGCATTTCTACAGCGGATTTTATGGCCCATATGGGCCTGTCCTGAATTACAAATCTATAGCGTTCCCTAGCTTATGCTGAAAAATGCATTTTTCCCCCTTATGCGCTCTGTGCTATACTATTTTATATCACAACGTACAAGGGGGATTTTTCATGCGTGAAATTGCAGGTGTCAAGATACCTGACTATGATTTTTCCGGCAAGGTGGCCATTGTCACCGGCGGGTCCAGCGGCATTGGCCGGGCGGCCGCCATCCAGTTAGCTGCCGGCGGCGCCAAGGTTGTCATTGCCAGCCTGCCTTTGGCCGACTGCCTACAAGTCCAGGAGGAAATTACCCAGGCCGGCGGCACGGCGCTGGGTCTGGAGGTAGATGTGTCCAAGCCGGACCAGGTGAAAGAACTGGTCCAGCGCACCGTCGCCGAATACGGCCATCTGGACATCTTAATTGCCAACGCCGGCATCGGCGGCCAGGTTTTGCCCCTCATTGAGCAGACGGCAGACGATCTGCAACAGGTGCTGGACGTAAACCTGAAAGGTGTCTTCAACTGCACCACCGAGGCCGCCCGGCAGATGATTGCCCAGGGCAAGGGCGGCCGCATCATTTGCACCAGCTCTATCGCCTATATCGAGGGCGGCGGCTTTCACGGTACCTATGGCGCTGCAAAGGCTGCCATCAGCACCATGGTCCGCTCCTTGGCCTATGAGCTTGCCCCCCATCAGATCACAGTAAACGCCGTGGCCCCAGGCATGACCCTCACCAACATCAGCAAGGGCTTACTAGATGATCCGGAGATGCTGGCATCCATGTTGAAGAAAATTCCCCTGGCCCGCATGGCCATGCCGGCCGAGATTGCCTCTCTCATGGTCTACCTGGCATCGGAAGCAGCCAGCTTCATTACCGGGACCACTATGATTGCCGACGGCGGCGCCACTGTAGGCGGGGTATAATCCGTTTTCTATATTTTACACGATCGAG
>CAZXRD010000003.1:31390-39420 GCA_964642465.1 uncultured Oscillospiraceae bacterium
ACACGATCGAGCAGGCTGTCAAGCGTTTTGATACGTTTGGCAGCCTGCTTTTTGTATTTTTTGCACAATTCTCATCGGAACAATCCACAAATATATTGACAGAAGTAATGGCCTTCCGTATAATCTAACTATATACTGGTATATACAAGGTTGGTCATATCAAAGAATTTTCCTTCCTATGGCGGGAATTTTCGACCACAAACTACCTATTTTTCAACACGAGCATACATGATATTACAAGATGAAACAAGTTATTGACACCGGTTTATTCTTGTGATAGCATGTATATATAAGATATGGAACAGTTCTGCATATTGCCTAATTTTTGCGGCTATCCCCCTCGCCAGCCTGGGCCGGCTTTCTGGTGTATATTGCGGCATAAGCTGTAATAGAGATAAACAACCACAAATAAGGAGGAGTATTCATGAAAAAGCGTATCGCACTGTTTTTGGCACTGGTCCTGATGTTCTCCCTGTTCGCTGGCTGCGGCGGAGATGGTGGAGATGACGCCACGGATAGCACGGCAGAAATTGCACTTGTTATCAACACAAATGCATTGGGAATTAACGACCGTTCCTTCTCCCAGCTGGGCTGGGAAACCGTATCCGCCTTTGGCGAGGCCAACGACAAGACCTACGCCTACTACCAGCCCACGGACACCTCTTTGGAGAGTTTCCTGGCCGCCTTTGAGCTGGCTGTAAACAACGGCGCTGAGGTCATTGTGGCCTGTGGCTACGAGTTCGGTGACTCCCTCCTGGAGGCTCAGAACCTCTACCCCGATGTCTCCTTCATTGCCGTGGACGTGTCCACTTTGGCAGAGGTTGCTTCCAATACATACTCCGTTACCTTTAACACAGTCGAAGGCACCTTCTTTGCCGGTGTTGCCTCTGTCTACGAGGGCTACACCCATCTGGGTTCCCTGAATACCATGAACATTACCCCTGTAAACAACTGGTTATACGGCTATATCCAGGGCGTGAACTGGGCGGCCGGGTATCTGGGCATTGACGATATCGTTCTGGACACCTATTACTTCGGCAACGGGGATGTCTCCCCTGAAAACCAGGCCATTGCAGCTTCCTGGTATGAAAACGGTGTGGAGCTGATCTTCGCCAACGCCGGCGGTACCAATGCCTCTATCTGGGCGGCTGCTGAAGCTGCCGGCGGCTGGACCATCGGCTGCGATGTGGATCAGTACGCTGAGTCCGATACCGTCATCACCTCCTCCCTCAAGCGGCTGGACCTGATGGTCACAGAGGCCCTGGAGCTCTACTACGCCGGCGAGTTCCCCGGCGGCATCTCCGAGGAAGTGGGCGTTGCAGAATACGCCGTAGGTATCGCCATGGAACACAGCCGCATGGAAAACTATACCCAGGAACTGTACGCCGAACACTACCAGATGATGCTGGACGACGTGGACGGCATGTACTCCAATTTGCTATATCTGAACGATGTAGAGGATATCAACGACCTGGCCTCTCGCATGACCAATATTACGGTGAATGTAATCGAGTCCTAGAGCCTTTACGACCTGAAAAGGGGGCGTTTATGCGCCCCCTTTCCCATTCGAGCAATATGGAGCTAAATCCGCATATCTGGATAGGAGACAATGCAATGGACTATATTATGGAGATGCGCAACATCACCAAAATATTTCCCGGCGTTGTGGCAAACGACGACATCACCTTACAGCTCAAGCAGGGTGAAGTGCACGCATTGCTAGGAGAAAACGGCGCCGGGAAATCTACGCTCATGAGTATTTTATTCGGTACGTATGCGCCGGACAAGGGCCAGATCTTCATCAATGGTGAGGAGGTACATATCCACAACCCCAACGACGCCAACCATTACAAGATCGGCATGGTACACCAGCATTTTCAGCTGGTAAGCACCTTTACCGCCTTGCAAAACATTGTGCTGGGCGTGGAGTCTGTGAAACATGGCCTTTTGACCATGAAAGACGCCAGAAAAAAAGTAGAGCAGCTGATCGAGCACTATAAGCTCTCTGTGGACCCGGACAAACTGGTCTCGGAGATGACCGTGGGTATGCAGCAACGGGTGGAGATCCTCAAAATGCTCTACCGGGAAAATGACATTTTGATTTTTGACGAGCCCACAGCTGTACTTACCCCCCAGGAAATCTCCGAGCTGATGGACATCATCCGCAGTCTGGTGGCGGAAAACAAATCTGTGATTTTTATCGCCCACAAACTCAATGAGGTTATGGAGATCGCCGACCGCTGTACCGTCTTGCGTCGGGGCCGCACCGTAGGGACCTTAAACACGGCCGAAACGACCAAAGAAGAGCTCAGCGAGATGATGGTGGCCGCAAAGTGAATATGATCCCCGACAAACCGGCCATGGATACAACCGAAACCATTTTGCAGGTGGAAAACCTGTGCGTACAGGACCGGCGGACGGGCAAAAACGTGGTAAACAACGTCTCCTTTTCTGTACACGCCGGGGAAATCGTCTGCATTGCCGGCATAGACGGCAATGGCCAGACGGAATTGATCTACGCCCTGGCAGGCATGGCTAAGGCTGCCAGCGGCACCATTACATTTTCCGGGGAAAACTGGACCCAAAAGCCCATCCGCTACCGCAGCACCCACGGGATGGCCCACATCCCCGAGGACCGGCACAAACACGGCCTGGTTCTGGACTTTACCCTCTCGGAAAACCTGGCGCTGGAGACTTATTTCCTTCCTCCAATCTGCCACCACGGCATTTTAAACTTAAAGGCCATGGACGAGTACGCCAAGGAACTGATGGAAAAGTACGACATCCGGGCTGGAGGCGGCGTCCACACGCTGGTACGCAGCATGTCTGGCGGCAACCAGCAGAAGGCCATCGTGGCCCGGGAAATTGAGCGGGATCCCCGGTTGCTGCTGGCAGTTCAGCCCACCCGGGGCCTGGACATCGGGGCTATTGAGAACATCCAAAACCATCTGGTCGCCCAGCGGAATGCCGGCCGGGCCGTCTTGCTGGTCTCTCTGGAGCTGGAAGAGGTGATGAACGTCTCGGACCGGATCCTGGTGATCTATGAGGGGGAGATTGTCGGCGAGCTGCGGCCCCAGGAGACAGATTTCCAAGAGCTTGGCCTATATATGTCCGGAGCAAAAAGGAGGTCTGTATCATGAAGCTCTCTGAAAAGAATAAGATCCGCAGCTTTTTGCTCTCCGGCAGTATAGACAGCGTGGTCTCCGCCATTATCACCATCATCATCGGCATGCTCTTTGGCCTTGTGGTGCTGTGTTTTATGGCGCCCAATCTGACCAGCGCCTTTAACGCCTTCCGCACCATCCTCACCGGCGGATTTATGACAGTGGGCGTAACCCGGGGTCTGGGCCGGGTCATCTACTATGGCACCCCGTATATCCTCTCCGGCCTGTCTGTGGGCATCTCCTTTAAAACCGGCGCCTTCAACATCGGCTCCTGCGGTCAGTTTACCGTAGGCGGCGTCACCGCCATTGCGGTCGCCATCTTGGCAGAGCCGGTCTTTGGAAACTTCACCTGGGTGGTCGCTCTGCTGGCCGGCGGCGTGGCCGGGGCTCTGTGGGCTATGGTGCCCGCTCTGCTCTACGCCTTCCGCAGCGTGAACATCATCCTCAGCGGCATTATGTGCAACTACATCGGTACCCTGATGGTCAACTGGATTGTCCGGGGCTCTTCCATCTACGACAACACCCAGAACTGGACGCAGCTCATTCCGGACAACACCATCATTCCCTCCGGCGGCCTGGATAAAATTTTTGTGGGCACTTCCGCCAATGTGGGCTTTTTCATCGTCATCGCCATTGCCATTGCGGTGTATTTCGTCTTCAAAAAGACCAAACTGGGCTACGACATGAAGGTATGCGGCCTAAACCAAGACGCCGCCTTTTACGCCGGCATCAGCCAAAAGCGCACTGTGGTCATCTCCATCATGCTCTCTGGCTTTATGGCGGGCATGGCCGGCGCCATGTTCTTTACCTCTGCCCGGGGCGTCCGCTATACCCTGTCGGACAATGTGCTGGAAAACGGCTGGACGGGCTTTTCTGTGGCCCTGCTGGGCATGTCTAATCCCATTGCCATGATCTTCACCGGCCTGTTTGTGGCCTTCCTAGACGTGGGCGGTCTGAACATGCAGGCCTATGGCTTGGAGCCGGAAATCGTTACCGTCATTACCGCTTCCATCGTGTTCTGCTGCGCCTTTACCACGAAGATCAAGGAATTTTACCATCGCTTGGTGCTTGGAAAGGAAGGTGGCCTGAAGTGAGTACCGTCTATTTTATCCTGCAGCAGACTATGTACTGTATGATTCCTCTGCTCATGGTGGCCCTGGCCGGTATGTTCAGCGAAAAGGGCGGCGTACAGAACATTGCCCTGGAGGGCCTGATGATGACCGGCGCCTTTTCCGGCGTGTTCTTCATCAAGATCATCCAGGAGAACACCGGCTACAGCGGCCAATGGCTGCTGGTGGCGGCAGTAATCGTGGCCGGCATTGTGGCGATGGCCGTCTCCCTGCTCCACGCCTTTGTCTCCATCAACCTCAGCGCCCATCAGGTCATCAGCGGCACATCCATCAACCTGCTGATCCCCGCCATCACCATTTTGTTGGCCAAGCGGACCCTGGGCGTTTTGCAGGTGAGCTACCAGAACACCTTCCGCATTACAGAGGTGCCGATTCTCTCCAAGATTCCCGTGATCGGGGACATTTTCTTCAAAAACACCTATATTACCGCCTATATCGGCTTTTTCCTCTTAATTGTGGCCTCTATCGTCATCTACCGGACCAAGTTCGGTGTGCGGCTCTTGGCCTGCGGGGAAAATCCCCATGCGGCGGACTCTGTGGGCATCAACGTGTCCAAGATCCGCTATGCCGGTGTTCTGATCTCCGGCTTTCTGGCCGGGGCCGGCGGCGTGGCCTTTATGGTCTCCGGTTCCACAGAGTACAGCGCCAACATTGCAGGCTACGGCTTCCTCTCCCTGGCGGTGCTGGTCTTTGGTCAGTGGAAGCCCCGGCGGATTTTGTTTGCCTCCTTCTTCTTTGGGTTCCTGAAGGTTTTGGCGTCCGTCTATACCAGCATTCCCGCCATTCGGGATCTGGGCATCAGCGGCTATGCTTACAAGATGCTCCCCTATGTGGCCACCCTGATCGTCCTGGCGATTACCTCTTCCAAGGCGGCGGCGCCCGCCGCTCTGGGCCAGCCCTATGACAAGGGCAAACGATGATATCTACCTCCTACATATAGGAAGCGGGAAGCCAAAGGGCTTCCCGCTTCCTGCATTTGTATGATCCGGTCTTTTGCCGGAGAAATCGTCCGTCATCTATGCTCCATAAGATCTATTTTGCTCCGATCTTTTCCATCCGCTCCTGATAGGCACGGCCATAGGCGTCTGCCTCTGTCATGGCAGCCCGCACAATGGAAAAGTTCACCTCTACCGGCTCATTGTAGACAAAGGACTCCTTGGGAAAGCTGGCATTCCCGGACCGGCTGGCCACCCTGGCCATGTGGTCCAGCTTCTCCCCTTGCATGTTTTGATACCCCAGCTGGGCAAAGGTGATGGGCAGGTCCAGGTCATAAAACAGGCTATAGATTTCCTCAATCTCCGCCGCCGGTTTCCTGTTGATCATCAGGCCAACCAGGATGCCGAAGGCCACCACTTCCCCATGCTGTACCTCTGTGTGGTCGTCATTGGGCACGATCTCAAAGGCCGTGGCCACCCCGTGGGCCGTGGCCAAGCCGCAGCCGCCAAACCCGCAGCCGGAAGTCAGGATATTGGCCTCCACCACCTTGGAAAAAGCGGGGGTAAATTTTTTCTCTTTTGCCGCCTTATAGGCGTCCCGCCCATAGCGCAAAATGGTGTCATAGCAGAGGCGGGCCACCGCCATGGCCGTCAGCGTCCGCCCACCGCCGGTATAGGAGAGGGCGCCGCTCTTTTCGCAGGACTCCGCCTCAAACCAGGTTGACAGGGCATCTGCCATACCCATGGTGAGATACCGGGCCGGCGCCTGCATAATCAGCTCTTCGTCTGCCAAAACCAGGTTGGGGTTTTGCCGGCAGAAGTGGAACTCCTCCACCCCCGGGTTGTCCTTTGGCCCGTTGACAATGGATAAGAAGGCGCAGGCCGCATCGGAGGAGGCCACTGTTGGGCAGGTGACACAGGGCAGTTCCAGTTCATCCGCCACCACCCGGGCCGTGTCCATCGGCCGGCCGCCGCCTACGCCAATTACAATGGTGGCCCCCACCTTTTGCCCCACCGCCTTCAGCCTGTCTATTTCCTGCCGGCAGCAGTCCCCCTGCAGCTGCTCTACCACAGAATTGCACTGGGCGGCAATTCCTTGCATCACCTGCAGCATGGAGCGGGTGGAGATAATCAGGCCCCGGCCGCCATATTGCTGGATATAGCTTGGCAATTCGGCGATCACGCCTCGGCCCTGTATATATTTCCCTGGAAACACAATGACGTTTTTCATAGAAACTGCCTCCCTCTTTAATATAGTCTTGTATATACATGATATATTAAGATGGCATATTTGTCAATTGCCGGTTTCCCTTTTCCAGGGCAAGATAAGAGGGCGCCACCGGAATCAATGCTCCGGCGGCGCCCTCTTATCTTTTTATTCTATTCCTGTTTTTTAAATAACTTGGCAAGCCAACGCTGCAGCCCCTGCTTGACATGGTGCTCCGGTTCGCTGGTCTGCAGCAAGGTGTGTAAAAGGCTTTGGCTGTCCACCACATGGTCACCGCCGTCTACTCTGGCATAGCTGCCGTCTGCTGCCATGGCCCAGCTATTGACGGTGTCCTCCTCCAGGGCAAAAATAATAGTCCGCAGCTGGGAGCGCACCTGGGCAGAGGTGAGCTCTGCAAACAGTTCCACCCGGCGGGTGGTATTCCGGTTGAGCAGATCGCCGGAGCCGATAAACATCCGCTCCCGGCCGCCTTTCCCGAATTGGAAAATACGGGAGTGCTCCAGGTATTGGCCCACAATGCTCTTGATGCGGATATTCTCCGTATATCCGCTAATTTGCGGCCGCAGGCAACAGATGCCCCGGATAATCATTTCTACCTGCACACCGGCTTGCGAGGCTTCAATCAAAGCCCCCATAACCTGCATGTCGTTCATGGAATTGGCCTTGATAAAAATGTAGCCGTCCCCAAACTCCCGCTGCCGCTGGATTTCCGCCTGGATAAAGGCCAGCAGGTTCCGTTTATAGCCCCGAGGGGCCACCCACAGGCGCTCTCCCGGCTCTGGGATCTCTCCCATACAGAAGTTGGAAAAAATTTGGGCCGCCTCCCTGCCCACTTTCTCATCGGGTGTAATGAACATCAGGTCGGTATACTGCTCGGCCGTTTTCTCATTGTAGTTGCCGGTGCCCACCTGGGTAATGGTGCTGATGCGTCCGTGGATCATGCGGGTAATCAGACACAGCTTGGCGTGGGTTTTCAAATTATCCAGGCCATAGATCACCGTGCACCCGGCCTCTTCCAAGAGGCTGGCGTAGTTGATATTGCTCTGCTCATCAAACCGGGCACGCAGCTCCAGAACGCACAAGACCTTTTTCCCATTTTCCGCAGCCCGCATCAAAGCGGAGGCGATCTTACTGTGATCCGCCAGCCGGTACAGGGAAATCTGGATCGACACCACTGTGGGATCATCCGCCGCCTCTTCTAACAGGTTGATAAACGGCCGGATGGACTGAAAGGGGAAGGCCAAGAGGACTTCCCGGTCACTGAAGGCCCGGATCAGGTTTTTCCGGGGCAACTCTGCCGGATAAACCGGGTGCGTCTCCGGATAATACATATCCTTGCTGCCACCGATCTCCTTGGGCAATTTAGACCCAAAGGAGAAGTCCATGGGCCCCCGATCCACCAGGATCCGGTCCGGAGAAACCGCCAAGCGCTTGCAAAGATACTCCTGCAGATCCGGCTCCATAGGCCGGTCCACCTGAATCCGCACCACGGCCAGGCGCTTGCGCAGCTTCAGCAATTCCTGCATCACGCCCCGGAAATCCGTGTCGTCATCCAAAAAGGTCTCATCATAAT
>CAZXRD010000003.1:39520-41582 GCA_964642465.1 uncultured Oscillospiraceae bacterium
AAAAATAGATTGACAAAAACCGCAGCCGTTCAAACAGGGGTACCCGAGTGTCCTCCGCCTGGCAAAGCACCCGGCGGTTAAACTCCAGCCAGCTCAGCTCCCGGTTGACAAACAAGGCCGGGCCTTGGCCCGGCTGTTCTACGCTTGCTCCGCCCGATTGAGAATGTACCTGCACAGGTACCCCTCCCTTACGCCGTTTTTCACAAGCTCAATGCCGCCTGCACCCACGTAACTGCAAATGGCCTGGATAACGGCTAGGCCTGGCATCAAGGTGGTAATCCGCTCCGGCACCACCCGCTCCATCAGTTTAACGCCACGCATATCCATAGCCGTTACCAAATTAAAGAGCTCCTCCATATTTTCCTGGCTCAGCTGATAGCCACAGATAGACCGTTCGCCGCCTACAAATGCCCGGTGGAGCTTAGCCGCCGCCCGGGCGGTGCCCCCAATGGCATAGATCTTGTTGTAACCCAGCTTTGCAAGCTTTGGGTAGGCCTCTAGCTGGTGTAAAACATATTTCTTGATCTCTTTTACTTCAGAGGGGGTGGGAATGATGCCCCGGACAAAGCGGTTGTACATCACCAGGCTGCCGATGGGCATGGAGACAAATTCTTGGAGTTCCGCCTGTTTATAGCTGAATACCTGGCCGCTGCCGCCGCCCAGGTCCAGACCGACGCCCTCCGTACCGCAGGACTTGGTGCTCATCAGGCCAAAGAAATCACACTCCGCCTCCTCGGCACCGGATAGGATCCGCACCTTCAGCCCCTCTTTCTGCAAAGCCTCCAGCACTTCTCCGGTATTTTGGATCTTCCGCAGCGCCTCTGTTGCAAAGGCGTGCACCTCTGCGCAGTGGAGCAGCTCACAGAGCATATGCATCCGGCCCAGCACAGCGGACACCGCTGCAATCCCTTCGCCGGACAACCGCCCGTCTACGATATAGTTGATGATGCCTGTAAAGTCTTTTTCATTTACAAGCTGCTTAATGGATTTTCCCTCTACTTCATAAATGACTGTCCGGATCGTATTAGAGCCGATATCAATAATTCCGTAACGCATGTTCCCTCTTTCCCGCCCTCTCTCCTAGGGCGCTGTTCTTTCTCTGCATTCTCATACGCAGTTTAGTGTACAATAGCCATGTTTGGTGTCTGTCATATCTATATCAAAACTGTGTAAAATTTTATGTCTATTTTTCTGGATGCACCCGCATTTATAGAACAAAATAGAAAAAAACGGCCGGAAGCCATGCTTCAGGCCGGTTTTTCTAGACTGTTTAGATGGTCCACTCGTTATGCACAATGGCCGACAGATAGTATTGATCCCCCGACAATTCAAAAACCAGGCGCAAAACGTCCCAGTCCGTACTGGCATTTTCCACATCACTCGGCGGGAAATAGAAGTCTACAAACTGCGCCTCTGGAAAAACTTCGGTCACGTTTTCCAGTGCATTTCCGGAGCGGACGATATAGTTCACACCCACCACCGGCGCCTGGGTAAAGTCCCTGCCGCTGCTCACATATTGGTCAAAATAAGCCGAAACCGTAAGCTCAATGGCCTCTCCACTGCCCGCCGTTGTGCCCCAGATATACGTATTGGTGTTGCTGCCAAAGTTTTGAATCTCTGAAGCGGTAAACCACTGGGCAGTGCTCACATTGATGGTGGCGTATGGGGAAAACAGCACGCCGTATTCCGGATGGGCCACCTGGCTCAGCGCATTATAGTCCCGATTTTGGATATAGCCCGCTACTTGATAGGCCAAGTCCACCAGCTGTTCCTGAGAAGGTTCTCCGGCGGCATCCCCATTGCTTCCGTCCTCCGGCGTCCGATAAGCCGTGTCCGCCAAATTGGATGCCACGGGTTCCGGCGATTGACGGGACTGCAGCCAGAAGATCCCGATACCAATCGCAATCCCCGCCACGAGGCTTAGGGCGCCAATTAGCAACTTGTTCATTGTATCCCCCATTTTCACAAGTGAAATTGTGCAAATGTTCTATCTTACTACATTTATTTATAATACTGCCCCATCTGCCACAATGCAACAACAAGTATTTACAAAGCGTTACAA
>CAZXRD010000004.1:0-37893 GCA_964642465.1 uncultured Oscillospiraceae bacterium
AAGCCTTTTATGGAGAAGCTAGTGCCCAATATCTCTCCGGACACGATGATCGGCATCCGCACGCCGGCGCTGCGGCAATTTGCCAAAACCTATGCGAAAGATCCGGCATCTGCACAGTTTATGCAGGCGCTGCCCCACATATATTTTGAGGAGAACAACCTCCACGCTTTTTTGATTGAACGCATCGGCGATTACGATGCCGCCATAGCGGCTACAGAGGCGTTCTTACCTTACATAGACAATTGGGCAACCTGTGACCAGCTGTCGCCGAAGGTATTCCAAAAGCATCTGCCGGAGCTGCTGGAGCATATTCAAGAATGGCTGCAGTCTGCGCAGACCTACACCATACGCTTTGGCCTGGGGATGCTGATGACCCACTATTTGGACGAGGCATTTGATCCCATGTATTTGGAATGGGCTGCCGGGGTTTGTTCCGAAGAATACTATGTGAACATGATGTTGGCCTGGTATTTTGCCACGGCCCTGGCCAAGCAATATGCGGCGACTATACCGTATCTCCAAGAAAATAGGTTAGGTACCTGGGTCCATAACAAGACCATCCAAAAGGCGGTGGAGAGCCGGCGAATCAGCCCAGAGCAGAAAGTATTTTTAAAAAGTTTAAAGCGAAAATAGACACAAAAAGCATGTCCGGGCCTTTGCCCGGACATGCTTTTTGTATCATAGAAAAAGAAAATTCAAAAAGGGCTTGCAAATACCCCCGGGGTGTATTATAATACGCATTGAAAGATACCCCGAGGGGGTATTTAAAAAATGAGGAGGCCAAGCAAATGGCAGAGAAAATAGAGGCTGGGTATCAGGCGGCCTGCGGCCGGGCAGAATGTTGCTGCCGGCACAAGGCCACGCCCAGAGGGGAAGTGGAGCTGCGGCAGCTGCAGAACAGGCTGAAGCGGATGATGGGCCAGCTGGGCGGCATTAGCAAGATGCTGGAGGAAAACCGCTACTGTGGGGATATCCTCATGCAAGTGGCCGCTGTAGAAAGTGCCCTCCAGTCTTTTGGGTATCTGGTGCTGCAAAACCATCTGGAGACCTGTGTGGTGGAAGAGGTGCAGCGAGGCAACACCCAGATTGTAGATGAGGCGATGGAGCTCATCAAAAAGCTGAAATAGGGGGGATACCATGAAAACAGAAAAGTACCGGGTAACGGGCATGACCTGTGCAGCCTGTCAGGCCAACGTGACCCGGTGTGTGCAAAAGTTAGATGGCGTAGAGGATGTGAATGTAAGCCTCCTGGCCAACCAGATGACCGTGTCCTACGATGAGGAGAAGGTGCATCCGGAAGAGATTGTGGGTGCGGTCCAGAACATTGGATATGGAGCGTCCCCGATAGAACAGGGGCCGACGACAAAAGAGCATGGCTTCCGTCAGGAGTGGCAAAGCCGTCAGGACCAGGCCGAAGGGGAGCGAAAGGCTATGAAGCATCGCTTGATCGCCTCCATCTGCCTACTGGTTCCGCTGATGTATGTGAGTATGGGCAGCATGTTATCCCTGCCGCTGCCCAGCTTCTTTGTGGGGACGGAGAACGCCTTGATTTCCGCTTTGACCCAGCTGCTGATTACCATCCCCGTTTTGGTGATCAACCGGCATTTTTATCAAAGTGGGTTTAAGGCCCTCTTGCACCGGGCACCCAATATGGATTCTCTGGTTGCCATCGGGTCCGGAGCATCTCTGCTCTACGGGATTTTTGCCATGTACCGCATGGCGGCGGGCTTCGGCCACGGGAATATGGAATTGGTCCATGAATATGCCCACGCCCTATACTTTGAGTCGGCGGCCATGATTTTGACCCTGGTGACCGTGGGCAAATATCTAGAGGCTAAGTCCAAAGCCAAAACCTCAGATGCCCTGGGGAAGCTGGTGGATCTGGCGCCTAAAACGGCTGTAGTGGTGCGCAATGGGGTAGAGGAAACCATTCCTGCAGAGCAGGTAATTGCCGGCGATGTGGTGGTTATTCGCCCTGGAGAAGGTATTCCCGTGGACGGAGTGGTGATTGATGGTTACGGCTATGTGGATCAGGCGGCCATCACAGGGGAGAGTATCCCAGTAGAAAAGAGGCCCGGAGACACGGTGATCTCCGCCACCATCAACAAAAACGGTATGTTTCGCTTTACAGCCTCTAAGGTCGGCGAGGACACGACCTTATCCCAGATTATCCGCCTGGTGGATGAGGCCAGCAATTCCAAGGCGCCCATTGCCAGGCTGGCGGATAAGGTCAGTGGTGTGTTTGTGCCGGTGGTCATCGGCATTGCGATTCTAACGGTCGCCATCTGGCTGATTGCCGGCCAGACCTTTGAATTTGCCTTGTCCAATGCCATTTCCGTGCTGGTGATCTCCTGCCCCTGTGCGCTGGGGCTGGCCACCCCGGTGGCCATTATGGTGGGTACCGGCAAAGCGGCGGAAATGGGTATTTTAATCAAGTCGGCGGAGAGCCTGGAGAATCTCCACAACATCGACACAATCGTGTTGGATAAGACCGGTACCATTACCGTGGGGCACCCCTCTGTGACAGATGTGGTGCTTTTGAGCCCCGACATGACGGAGGCAGCGTTTTTAGCGGAGGCCGCAGCGGCAGAGGCGGGGAGCGAACACCCCCTGGCCCAGGCCGTAATCGACAGGGCCCAGGCGGATGGGCTCACCGTCCCGGCATCCCAAGACTTTACCGCTGTGGCCGGAAGAGGCGTACAGGCCAGCGTAAACGGCCGCAAGTATCTGGCGGGGAATATCTCCTTTTTGGAGGAAAACGGGATTCTGGGGGGAAATACGGCGTCTCAGCAGGTGCGAGAGACCGTCAGCCGCTTGGCCGGCGAAGGGAAGACGCCTTTAATCTTCGCCAGGGATCAGCAGGTGGTAGGTGTCATTGCCGTGGCGGATACCGTGCGGGAATCCAGCCGGTCTGCCATCCGCCGCTTCCACGAGATGGGTTTGCAGGTGGTGATGCTCACCGGGGACAACCAAGTAACGGCGGAGGCCATCCGCAAAGAATTGGGGATTTCTAAAGCGATTTCCGACGTGCTGCCCACGGAAAAGGAGGCCAATATCCGGGCCCTCCAGGAACAGGGGCATAAGGTGGCCATGGTGGGGGACGGTATCAATGACGCCCCGGCCCTAACCCGGGCGGATATCGGCATCGCCATCGGCGCCGGCACGGATATTGCCATTGAGTCGGCAGATGTGGTATTGATGAAAGATTCCCTGGAGGATGTGGCCACAGCCATTGAGTTGAGCCGTGCCGTGGTGCGGAATATCCACATGAATCTGTTCTGGGCCTTCTTCTATAACGTATTGGGCATTCCGCTGGCGGCCGGCGCACTGTACCCGGCTTTCCAGATCCGGTTGAGTCCCATGATTGGTTCCGCTGCCATGAGCCTCAGCTCTGTGTGCGTGGTAACCAATGCCCTGCGCCTGCGCTTTTTCAAGCCCAAAGGGCGTAGCGCAGAAATAATTTCGGATACAAGTGCCTCCTCGGGAGAGCTCCCGGAGACCTTGCAGAAACAAGAAGCCGTATCGCAAGAGGCGGCGGAAAATGAGAAAGGAACAATTGTTATGAAAAAAGTTTTGGTCGTTGACGGTATGATGTGCGCCCATTGCCAGATGCATGTGCAAAAGGCTTTGGCAGCGGTAGACGGCGTGTCTGAAGCGGTGGTGGACCTGGAGCAAAAGCAGGCCACTGTGGATTTGACGAAGGATGTGCCGGATCAGGTGTTGATGGATGCGGTGAAAGCGGCCGGATACACCCCGGTGAGCTGCACAGTAGCATAGAGACAAAAAAGAAGGGCCCTGGCTGCCATGCAGTCAGGGCTCTTTTCTTTGTCGGTATCAGCGGGAAAAGAGGCCTTTTTTCTCATAGGGCGCACTGGTGATGGACTGAAGGGTATAGCCCGTTTTACCCACCACCTCTCGCAGAGCGGCCTCATCTATGGCATCTTCTGAGACAATGGTGGTTTCTCCTTTTTTGTGGGAGGAGTGGACCTTCTTCACCGGAAAGGCCCGGCGGATGGCGTCGTTTACATGGGCCTCACACATGCTGCACTGCATGCCGTCTATGGCGAGGGTATACTGGATCATATCCAAGTCTCCTTTCGATTAGCTTTTGCTAACTTAAGCATACCACAAATTTTGAAAAAGACAAGAGAAAAGGGCAGACAGAGGCCATACTCTGTCTGCCCTTTGGATTGGGTTTTTATTTTACCAACACTTTTTTTAGCTTTGCAAAGCGGGGCAGGGAATTTTCCGTAGGCCGCTCGCAGTCGCCCTGGATCAGAGGTAGGGCGTAGTCGATGAACTCGGATGTGACGTTGTTCCCCTCTGGGGTGATCCACTCCAGGGGCACCTTCTTTTCAAAGTTTGCCACAGAAGTGAGGGGGATCAGCTCGGTCTTGCAGACGTATTTGCCGTCTACTGTTTCCCGCTTAAAGGCGACCATCTTACCGGTCTCGCCGGCCACGGCGCTCTCTACAGCTGCTTTGCCAGCCAGGAAGGCCTCATCAATGTCGGTTTTAGAGGCTAGGTGGGCAGCGCAGCGCTGGAGCAGGGAGAGTTCGATACCACGGACTTTTACACCCAAGCGCTCTTTTACCACATTGGCCAGAATGCCGGCCAAGCCGCCCAGCTGGGCATGGCCAAAACCGTCCGTAGCGGAGGTCTTGGCTTCAGAGACAAAGCTGCCATCGGCATAGTGAATGCCTTCCGAGGCGGCAACAATGCAGTTGCCTTTCTCTTTGTAAATGCGATCCACGTCTGCCAGGAACTTGTCCATGTCAAAATCCACTTCAGGCAGGTAAATCAGGTCCGGGCCGGCCCCTGCATAGGAGGCCAGGGCGGCGGCAGCGGTGAGCCAGCCGGCGTGACGGCCCATAATCTCAAAAATAGTCACCATACCGGTGTCATAGACACGGGCGTCCTTATAGACCTCCATGATAGAGGTGGCGATATACTTGGCGGCACTGGCAAAGCCGGGGCAGTGGTCCGTGCCATACAGGTCGTTGTCAATGGTCTTGGGTACGCCAATGACCCGGCACTCGTAACCGGAACGGGCCATAAAGCGGCTGACCTTGTCGCAGGTATCCATGGAGTCGTTGCCGCCGTTGTAGAAGAAATAGCGCACGTTATACTTTTTGAAAATCTCCAGGATGCGCTGGTAGTCGGTGTCGTCCTTGTCTGGGTCGGCAATCTTATACCGGCAGGAGCCCAGCTCGGAAGAAGGGGTGTTTAAAAGCAGGTGCAGCTCTTCTGCATCTTCCTGGCTCATGTCGTAAAGCTTGTCATCCAGTACGCCTTTGATCCCGTGGGCAGCGCCATAGACATTGGTAATCTCCGGCGTGTCCAGTGCAGTGCGGATTACGCCATAGGCACTGGCATTGATAACGGCGGTGGGGCCGCCGGACTGGCCAATGATGCAGGCGCCTTCCAATTTGGTGTTCATATCCTTGTCCCCCTCAGCAATAGCAATGTAGTTTGATGATCCTGTACAGAAATTTGTACTGTACAATTATACCATACGATAGAATTAAAAGTAAACCCAACAAAATGAGAATAATTGTAGAAAATTACGCTTGAAAATGCAAATAAATGTGATACTATGTAAAGGCAAAAGATTTTAACTAAGGAGATGTTTACAATGGCACTTGTTACCACCACCGAAATGTTTAAAAAAGCCTACGATGGCGGCTATGCGATTGGCGCCTTCAATGTGAACAACATGGAGATTGTCCAGGGCATTACAGAGGCGGCTAAGGAAGTCAAGGCCCCGCTGATTCTCCAGGTTTCCAAAGGTGCCCGGTCTTACGCCAACCACACCTATCTGATCAAGCTGGTAGAGGCTGCTGTGATCGAGTGCCCGGATATACCCATTGCCCTGCACCTGGACCACGGCCCGGATTTTGAGACTTGCAAGTCCTGTATTGACGGTGGCTTCACTTCTGTCATGATCGATGCTTCCTCCAAGCCCTTTGAGGAGAACATTGCCATCACCAAGCAAGTGGTAGAATATGCCCATGACCACGGCGTTGTTGTAGAAGCTGAGCTGGGCGCTCTGGCTGGTATTGAGGATGACGTCAAAGTATCTGCAGAGGAATCCCACTATACTCATCCGGACGAAGTGCAAGAGTTTGTGGAAAAGACCGGTTGCGATTCTCTGGCAATTGCCATCGGCACCAGCCACGGTGCATATAAGTTCACTGCGGATCAGTGCACCCGCAATGAAAAGGGCGAGCTGGTTCCTCCTCCGCTGCGCTTTGACATTCTGGATGAGGTTGTAAAACGTCTGCCTGGGTTCCCCATTGTGCTCCACGGTTCCTCTTCCGTGCCCCAGGAGTTTGTCAAGATGATCAACACCTATGGCGGCCAGATGCCGGATGCAGTGGGCATTCCGGAAGATCAGCTGCGTCAGGCTGCCCGCAGCGCTGTCTGCAAGATCAATATTGACTCCGACCTGCGCCTGGCTATGACCGGTACGATCCGCAAGTTCTTTGCGGAGCACCCCGACAAGTTCGATCCCCGGGAGTATCTGAAACCCGCTCGGGAGGCCATCAAGCAGATGGTTATGCACAAGATGATCGATGTGCTGGGCTGCAACGGCAAAGCTTAAATTCTAAACTGTTACATGCAATAGGCCTGCGCTATAAGCGCAGGCCTATCTTTCTGTATAAATATGTCCGCAGCAAAGGCTGCGGACATATTTGCGGCTATTTTTCCGGAATAATAGGAATCAACAAATGCGAGTCATAATCGCCACCGGTGTAAATGGTGTGCCGGCCTCGGTTGCGAGTATCCCGCACCACATCCATAGGGGCATTGAGTCCCAAATAGTCAAAACCGGCGATGGTGAGCTCCAGAGTTTCCCCCTTGTGGAAGATCATGGCCGTGGGCCAAAAGCCCAGCTCCATAGGCACCGGCTCTCCTGGATTGAGCAGTTGCGGACGGGTAAAGGTGTGGAAGGGCTCGCAAGGGGTGGATTTCTCCTCATCCAATTCCCGCAAAGAGGCCCGCAGCATGGTGTTGGGGCCGTTATACAAGTGGTTTTCCCCGCAGTCCGAGTGGACGTATTCTCCGGCGGCGTTGCGTTTGCTCAACTTGGCATAGACGTCGGCGTCAATGTTGTCTTCTGCCGCTACCCAGAGCTTCAGCTTGATATACCCGGTGATTTCCGTATCGCAATCGAAAGTCCAAGTGAACTGGACCATATCCACGCCGTTATCACTGATATAGGAAGCTTTGCCCGTTGCCGCTACCGGGGTATCTGCTAGTTTGCGGTCGGCGGCGTCCAAGTATAAAGGCGTAAGCTGCTGCCGGGCTAGGGGAAAGCTCTCCTCCACCCGGTAAAGCACATCCTGACCGCCGGGATCTAGGATACACATGCGGATCTGGGGGGTGTCCGGCCAGCCGTTTTCTATGCCCTTGCAGTAATAGTCGTAAAACTTTAGCAGGTCCGCTGTGTTCTCAGGCTCATACTGATCCGGCCACTCCTGGGAATTGTGGACCCGGAGCCACTTCTCCTTGGAAGCAATTTTCCGAAAGCCCTCAAAAGTGCCACGTGCGTGGACCTGGCTGCCGTAACTGGCCACAATATAGGCAGGGCATTCCACCTGGGAGAAATTAGCCGCCTTGTCTTGCCAGTAGTCGTTGTACAAGGGATAGGCCATCATGCCGGCCCGCAGATCTTCCATTTCCGTGGTTCCATAGCACATGTTTACTCGCTGGACCGCATAGCGGGGAATACCGCCCCGCATATATTCGTCTACGTACATATTGCCATGGCCCTCCCAGGGGGCGATACAGGCCAGATGCGGCGGTTTTGCTGCGGCTGTATACCACTGGGTGATGGCCAGCCAGGAATTGCCCTGCATGGTTACTTTGCCATTACACCAATCTTGTACCGCTAACCATTCAATCACGTCATAGTTGTCCTGGGCATCCTGGTGGTCAAAGTAATGGGCTCTGCCCTCAGACATGCCCACACCCCGGATGTCCAGATTGACCAGGGCATAGTTGTGATAGACCCAAAAAGCCGGATCCGCCGCCTCAAACATGTTGAGTTCGGAAGTGGTGCCCAAGGGGACCCCCATGCGGTTGGGATGGCCGACCATCTTGGCAATTCGCTCGTAGGTGTTGTAGGAGCCGTTTTTGCCGAAGATGCTGGAACAGAGGATAGCTGGCACCTTTTCCTGGTTGTTGGGGCGGAAAATATCCGCCCGCAAAATCACACCGTCTCGCATGGGAATGGCCACATCCCGTTCCCACAGGATCTCACAATCCAAGGGCTTAGCCCCGGGGACATGGACATAGCCTTTGGGAAGCAACTCCGTGCCGGGGTGAAACCCCTGGTAATTGGAAAGGGGATTATCCAAAGTGGGGGACTTTACGTAAAAAACAGGACTGGGCAGGAAAATCGCCTCCTTTTTACAGCAAGTAGCACGCAGCTCACTTTTTGATGATTGTATACTGGTAGACCGGCCCTTCGTCCTGAAGCACTTCCAGCTCTCCGTCCACATTGAACAGGGGCCGGACGCCGACTACATCATTGTTTGCATAGGTATAACCCACGGCACCGTATGTAAACATGGCCCGCTGCAGGTAGCTGTACAAATAACTTGGGGTCCGCATCCAGTACCACCAACCGTGCTTAACATCATACACATGGGGCACGTCCACAACGCCGGGGACCTGGGGCGGGTTCCAGCCACGGCCGCCGAACTTTTCCAGATCCTCGTCTGTGGGAATGGCCCGGAAAAGGCTTAAATCGTAGAAAATGGGCAGGGGCTTGCCCTCTGCAATGCCGCACTCGTCCCCCTTGTTCATCTCGGTCCGGCTGGGCAGGAAGACCTTGGCCTTTACATAGGTGAGCTCCGCTTTCTGCTTGCCTTTCCGCTCCAAAACCGGGATATCCCGCTCCACAAGGGCGTCCTTAAAGGTCTGGGAAAACCGGGTGAGATAGCCGGGATGATCGGCATAGGGCTGCTCCCCATAACGGGTATACTCGGCCACCGGCGGCGTGTCTGTTGGATGCGTGGGCTTATACCAGTCCGCTTCATCGGAGTTAAGCCACTGGTGGATGTTGCTCTTGGCATAGTTGTTGCTGCCGTACTCGGAGACCAGGCTGTAGATATTCTTGCCCGGCGTATCCGGCTCAGCGGCGTCAAAACAGGCGACACCGGTAATTTTTTCAGACAACAGGGTCGTGCAGCCCTCGTAACCGGGGTGACTTTGGGCGGCGACTCGGAAAATATTGTGCCCCTCGCAGTCGAATACTCGTACGCCAATGCGCAGATCTTTCATTTTCATAGTGGTCATCCTCTCCACCTCCTTAGTGGGAATGGGTGCAGGCGGGGCCGTGCACCAGTTCCGGATGACCTTCGGCGATCAGCATACGGTTGATTTCCGCATGGTGCCGAGTGCAATAGAAGCAATAGCCGTGGTTGGGGCAGGTGCGGGCTTTGCAGGGACATTTGGGGTTCATACGCAGATCCTCGGGGATAATGCTATACATGATATCAATGCCGGGTTCTTCAGGGTTTTGTTCCAGTTCAATGTACTCAATTTGCATCAGGTATCCTCCTCTTTTTCCGCAATATTTAACCTTCTATCCAGATGAAAAAGGCCGTGCGGAACCCAAAACATGGTTCCGCACGGCTTTGCGTGGTTCGAATGATTTAAAATTAAATGCTATGCCGGCGGGACCTAGCCACGGGTGATTTCTGTACCAGAGACCTTCTCATAGTACTTGGCAATGGCACTATGGTCGCTCTGTCCTTCGCCATCTGCACGCAAGGTCTGGAGCATCTCCATAACCAGAGAGGTGAGGGGCAGGGGGGAGCCCACTGCATGGCCGGTCTCCAGGACATTGTTCAGATCCTTGATGTGCAGGTCAATCTTGAAGCCGGGTTTGAAGTTCCGGTCCAGAATCATGGGAACTTTGGCGTTCATAACGGTGGAACCGGCCAGGCCGCCCTTAATGGCGTCAAAAACCAGAGCGGGGTCTACACCGGCCTTTTTGGCCAGAAGGAAGCCCTCAGAAACGGCGGCGATGTTCAGGGCAACAATGACCTGGTTTGCCAGCTTGGTGGTGTTGCCGGCGCCAATAGCGCCACAGTAGACAGCGCTGCCGCCCATGACCATGAGGATGTCATACACTTCATCGAAAACGGCCTTGTTACCGCCGACCATGATGGAGATAGTGCCGTCAATGGCCTTGGGCTCGCCACCGGAAACAGGGGCGTCAAGCATCTTTACGCCCTTAGCGGCGCAGGCCTTCTCGATCTCCTGGGAGGCCAGGGGAGCGATGGAGCTCATGTCCACCAGGATGGTGCCGGGCTTGGCGCCTTCCAGGACGCCGTTTTCACCCATAACAACGGACTTTACGTGGGGGGAGTTGGGCAGCATGGTGATGATCAGGGGGCACTGCTCAGCAACATCTTTGGAGGAGGTGCCGGCCTTAGCGCCAGCGGCAACCACGTTGTCCACGTTCTCTTTGATCACATCGTACACAACCAGCTCGTGACCGGCCTTGATGAGGTTCTTAGCCATGGGCTTACCCATAATGCCCAGGCCGATAAATCCGATTTTCATTGTATTATTCATCCTTTCCTTTGTGATTGGAGGCTAGGAATGGGCGCTTTTCGTACCCATTCCCAACGATTCCATTATAAACCAATTATTTGACCTTTTCAACTGCCTTAATAATATTCTCCGTGGTGAGGCCCATGTAGTTCAAAATATCATTATAGCTGTGTGCACTGGAGCCAAACTGATCCTGAATGCCCATGAACTCAATGGGTTTGCACTCCTTGCACAGGGCACGGGCAATAGCGGCGCCCAGGCCGTTGATCACGTTGTGCTCTTCCACGGTGACAACGCCCTTGCAGTCCTTAGCAGCCTCGATGATCAGATCGGGGTTCATGGGCTTGATGGTGGAGACGTTGACAACCTTTACAGAGACCTTGCCCTCCAGGGCCTTAGCAGCTTCCATAGCGTTCACCAGCATGCGGCCGCAGCCAAAGATGACGACGTCGGTGCCCTCTTTCAAAACGGTGGGGACACCCAGCTGGAAGGGCTTGCCCTCCTCAGTGACATTTTCGTAGTCGTTCCGGTTGATGCGGATGTAGCAGGGGCCGTTGTAATCGACCATGAACTTCACAGCTTCAACGGTCTCGTTGGCGTCGGCGGGGCAGATAACGGTCATATTGGGGATGGAGCTCATAATGGCCATATCCTCAACGGACTGGTGGGTAGCACCATCGCCGAAGTCGGAGCAGCCGGCGGAAGAGCCGCAGATCTTCACATTCAGCTTGCCAATGCAGATGGTTTGCCGGATCTGGTCGAAAGCACGGCCAGCGGAGAACACGGCAAAGGAGTTGGTGAAAGGAATTTTGCCAGTCTGGGCCAGGCCGGCGGCCATGGAGGTCATATTGGCCTCGGCAATGCCGCACTCAAAGTGTCGGTCCGGATAAGCCTTGCGGAACAGGGAGGACTGGGTGGAATTGCCCAGGTCGGCCTCCAGCATAACAATGTTTTTATTGGTTGCGCCCAGCTTGACCAAGGTCTCGCCGTAGGCGGTTCTCTGATTTGTGTAAGCCATGAAATAAAACCTCCATTCAGATTAAGCCAGCTCTTCCAGAGCCTGCTTGTAAGTTTCCTCGGTCAAAGCGCCATTGTGGAAAGAGGGGTTATTTTCCGCAAAGCTTACGCCCTTGCCCTTGACGGTGTGTGCAATGATCACAGTGGGCACGCCCTTAATGGTGTCGGCCTCATCCAATGCAGTCAGGATATCTTCCATGTTGTGGCCATCGATCTCAATGACGTGCCAGCCAAAGCTCTGCCATTTGGAGGTGAGGGGGGTGGCCTTCATCAGGTTCTTCATAAAGCCGGTTGCCTGCATCCGGTTCTGGTCTACAATGGCGACCAGATTGTCGGCCTTGAAGTTGGCGGCAGCCATAGCGGCCTCCCAGATCTGGCCTTCTTCGCACTCGCCATCGCCTACCAGGACGTAGACCTTGCGATTTTCAATCTTATCCAGCTTCATGCCCAGCGCCATGCCCAGGCCAATGGAGAGCCCCTGGCCCAAAGAGCCGGTGCCAGCCTCAATACCGGGGGTCTTCAGCACGTCCGGATGGCCCTGGAGGTAGAAGCCCACTTCCTTGGTGTGCTTCAGATCCTCTACCGGGAAATAGCCGGCCTCAGCCAGGGCGGCGTACTGCAGAATAGCCACGTGGCCCTTGCTCAGCAGGAAGCGATCCCGATCGGGCATCTTGGGGTTCTTGGGGTCATAATGCATTTTGTGGAAGAAGAGGGCGGCGACAATATCAGCGGAGGAGTTAGAACCGCCAACATGTCCGGCGACGCCGACACCGATGCTGTAAATTACATCCCGCCGGAGCTGCTGGGCCTTTTCCTTCAGGCCGTCAATCAATTCTTTACTGTACATATTCGGTGTTCCTTTCTCTAAAAAAACTTTTTAAAAAATGCGATGGTGAGAGGGGCGTAATGGTCAAAATCGTCTGTGAAAGCCTCACAGCTGACTCTGGCGTCATACTCTGCCGCCTTCAGCGCATTTATAAACGAGGTGTAGTCTGACTCATGAATATCGGTGGGGTATGTGCGGCCACCCTCGGGGTAGGCCATATGCACATGGCGCAGATAAGCCTTACCGTCGTCTGCCACATGGGAAACCGGCTCGTGTTCCTCAGTCAGGTGATAATAATCCACCAGAACCTTGATGTTGTCCCGATCCACATCCTTGGCCAACTGAACACCTTCGGCAAAGGAATTGATCAGGTTGCACTCCGCTTTCCGCAAGGGTTCGATGACGATGGTAATGTTATACCGCTTAGCGATGGGGGAGACAATGTCCCGGAGCAGGGGAATCAGCTGTTTGTATCCCTCTTCCAAAGGAAAGCCGTCCGGAACCTGCTTAGCGCCGCCGCTGCCGAACACCACATTTTCCACACCCAGCCGGCCAGCTCTCGCCAAAGCACGTTCTACATAGTCTTGCACCTGGGCAGCGTCCACCTCAGGGCCGGTAAGCCGGACCGAGGCGGGGAAGAAGTTGTTGCAGACCTCGCAGCGGATGGGGGAGGCCTCAATCTCTTTCACCATGGCATCAAACTCGCTATCCGACAGATCCATAATCTGTGCCAAGGGCAACTCCACATAGTCAAAGCCCAAAGGCGCCAGCTTGGGGAAGAAATTGAACCCAGTGGGGCATTCCGGCGTGGCCAGCATATTTACACAGCATCCAAAACGCATAGCCGATACCGCCTTTCTACTTGGTGGGGTCGATCAGGACCTTGATATAATCATCCGGATTGGCCAGAGCCTTGGGGAACATGTCCACAGCCTCTTCCAAGGAGACAACACAAGAGATGAGATCTTCCGGATGCAGCTTGCCGCTGACCAATAGATCCACAACCTCGCCGAACTCCTCATGGGTGTAGTTAAAACTACCCAGAATGCGCCGCGCCAAGCAGACGACATCCTGCATGTTGATCTCCATTTCCTTTTGAGACATACCGACCCATACGGCCGTGCCGCCGAAACGCAGGGCCTTAATGGACTGATTTGCCGTGGCCTGTACGCCAACGGCCTCAATAGAGACGTCCACCATGATGGTATCGGTATGGTCAGAGATGACCTGGAGATAATCTTCGTTCTTGGGGTTGATGGTGATGTCCGCACCCAGCCGCTTTGCAGTGGCCAGACGGGCATCGCTCAAATCGGAGACGAAAATCTGCTTGGGCTTCTGAATGGCAACCAGCTGCAAGATGCACAGGCCAATGGTACCGGCGCCAATAATCAAGACATTCTTATCCGTTAAATCACCGACCTTTGCTACAGCGCCGTGGGCTACAGCATAGGGCTCAGCGGTAGCGGCAAACTCATAGGAATAGCCCTCAGGCAGCTTGTACATCAATTTTTCCGGCACAGCCACATATTCGGCCATAGCGCCGTCTTCTTCCAGCACGCCGAAGAAGAGGCGGTTTAAGCACATGTTGGTGAGGCCTTCTTTGCAGTTGACACATTCGCCGCAGAAGTTGATGGGCTGTACCACAACGCCGTCCCCAACTTTAAATTTTGTAACTTCAGAGCCAAGCTCTACCACTTCGCCGGAGAACTCGTGACCCATGGTCATCGGGGGAATCCGGCGCCCGGTTTTCCCTAAGTATCCGTGCAGGTCACTGCCGCAGATGCCCACGTCCCGGACTTTCAGCAGGACTTCATTGGGCTTCGGCACCGGCTTTGGCACATCTTGAACTTCCAACTGGTTGGGGCCGAGATAACGAAGTGCTCTCATAAATACTACCTCCTTAAAATACCGCCAAATTCCCCTGGCGGAAGGAAAAAATAAGGGAAAAAATCAAAGCTGTATGACAATCATTCAGCCTTTCGGCCTCTGAGCATACTTATCATCAGTATACTGTTGTCCATCCGAAAATGCAATAAAATTTTTTGAAAATATGGCCAAATCGCTTATGAAAAAATTCAATAAATTGTATATCCAAAAGTTATAGACATGCAGATATAGTTGCCAAGCGCAACCGGGCATCTCATGACTTGTAATTTTGCCTGGCTTCCGATATAATACTGCAAACAGAGACCGCAAACGGATCAAGGCCTCTGTTTTTCACCGGAGGCACATGTGACCAAGTATGCCGGCCGGGAGAATGGGAGGCACTATGTTTACAGTATTAAAAACGGACGGCAAGGCCAGGCGAGGCCGTTTTGAAACGCCTCATGGCACGGTGGAGACGCCGGTGTTTATGAACGTGGGGACCCAAGCGGCGATTAAAGGCGGCATTTCTGCTTTGGACTTGAAGACCTTGGGATGTCAGATCGAACTTTCCAATACCTATCATCTCCATGTGCGCCCGGGAGAGGGGATCGTTCGCCGCCAAGGGGGCCTGCACCGGTTCATGCGCTGGGATCGGCCTATTTTAACGGACAGCGGCGGGTTTCAGATTTATTCGCTTGCGTCCCTGCGAAATATTAAAGAGGAAGGGGTTTCCTTCCATTCCCATGTAGATGGGCGGAAAATCTTTATGGCCCCGGAGGACAGTATCCGGATTCAATCCGCTTTGGGCTCCGATGTGGCCATGGCTTTAGATGAATGCATTAAAATCCCCTCGCCAAAAGATTATGTGCAGCGCTCATGTGAGCGGACTCTGCGCTGGCTGCGCCGGTGCAAGGAAGAGCTGGACCGGCTGAACGCCCAACCAGATACGGTAAACCCGGGCCAAGTGCTCTTTGGCATCAACCAGGGGGCCACGTTTGCCGACATCCGCATTTGGCATATGCAGGCCATTGCGGAGCTGGATTTGGCGGGATACGCCATTGGGGGCCTAGCGGTAGGGGAGACGGCAGAAGAGATGTATGAAACCATTGAGGCGGTAGAGGTCTATGCGCCGGCGGACAAGCCCAGGTATCTCATGGGCGTGGGTACGCCGACCAATATTATAGAGGCTGTGTACCGGGGCGTAGACTTTTTTGACTGTGTCATGCCGGCCCGAAATGGTCGACATGGACACTTTTATACCTGGGATGGCATCATCAATATATTAAATGAGAAATACGCCGAGGACAGCGGCCCCATTGACCCGGCTTGCAACTGCCCGGTGTGCCAGAATTTCTCCAGGGCTTACATCCGACACCTGCTGAAGGCGGGAGAGCTTCTGGGGCTGCGGCTGGGCGTTATGCACAACCTATATTTTTATAACCATCTGATGGAGGAGATCCGCAACGCCATTGATATAGGCGGGCTGGAAGAATTCCGCAAAACCTATTCCGGCCGGCTTTCCCAGCGGATTTAGGAAAATTTACAAAGAAAAACTTGAAATTTCTAGATAAAGCAGATATACTATTTCAAACATGCTGAGCATATGGAGGTTTATTAGTAGATGGAGTGGCTCAATTCTAGTTACGGCTCAATTATCATTCTGGTTGTTTTTGTGGCGATTTTCTATTTTTTTGTGATTCGCCCGGAGAACAAGAAAAAGAAGAAGTTAAATGAAATGCGCAATGCGCTATCTGTGGGGGACGAGATTGTAACCATTGGCGGCCTCTGTGGCAAGATCTGCGCTATTAAAGATGAATACATTGTTTTTGAAACTGGGGAAGACCGGGTGCGGATTGAAGTGCTGAAAAGCGCTGTTTCCTCTAAAGAAAACTAAAAACAACGGAAGATGTATCGGAGACGGGAGTTCCCGTCTCCGTTTTTTTATGCATATTTCCGGCCGACTGCCGCTGCGCAGATGCATGAAATGGCCAGGACAAGAATACAATGTGGTACAAACTATTCCTTTAGGAGGTAAGTGCCATGACAAAAAAAGAGGCAACTGGAGGCAGCGGCAAAAGAATGGCTCTTAATCTGGGCTTTTGCGTGGTAATCTCTTTGGCCATGGTGTCTCTGCTGACGTTGCTGCTTTCCGCACTCATTTTTCCGACAAATTGGATATTCAGATGATGCCGCAATTGGCTGTAGTGGCAGCCCTGATTTCCGCATTTACCGGTGCGCTATTTCTTGTCATCCGGCAAAAGGGGAGGTCTCTTATGATGGGCCTGCTTGGAGGCGTAAGCTTTTTTATCGTATCCATGTTCATTGGCATGGCAATCGACAATAGCTCCATGTTTGGAGAGTCTACCTGGACTTTGCTGGCAGCGGAAGTAGGGGGCGGGTGTTTAGCGGGACTGGTGCGTCTTGCAGCTGGCAGCCGCCGGACAGGAAAACGCCGCAAGTCCGGACGTCGCTTATGAAGCAATACAGAGCGTAATATAGAAAATGTAGCATTAACTAGATGTAATCAAGCGAAGAGCGGTTGACATAAGTTAAAATCGATGCCATGGAAACTAAATCTAGTGAATAATGCGCTCTTTAGATCTAGATATGGGACCGATCATGGAAATAATGGCTTGGGCGGTTATGGTTGACTGGGGCGACAGCGGCCCAAGAGTTTTTAATTAACATAATAAAATTTACATAATATTTAAGCATAATTCACAAAAAATGAAGAATTCCAATTTTTCTCTTGATTATTGTAAACCGATGTATTAAACTATGTTTTACAACCCCAGAGTCACGGCAGGAAAATCTTTGTCTGATACGTATTTTTTTCCGGCTTGTCCCATAAAGTGGTTTGGGGGGTGAGCTTGTGAAAAACTTTTGTTTGAAGAAGATGCCTACCGGAAACGTGCGACCTTCGTAGGATTTATGATCTGCGGCGCCTTGTTTTTATGCGGTGCCTTATTGGGGGCCTATGGGGCCCGGTTTGCAGATCAGGCCCTTTCAGACTATTTGGAAGGCTGGCTTTCGATTCTAAAAGGCGGGGAGCTTTCCTTCCCGAGTTTTTGGCAAGTCCTTTGGAATACGGTAAAGTATCCGCTGCTGGTTGTGTTTTTTAGTTTTTCCCTGGTGGGTGTGGTTGCCATCCCGGTTGTCTCCGCTGTGCGTGGTTTTTTGCTCAGTTTTTCCGCCATTGTGATGATCAATACATACGGTTCCGGGGCCTGGGGATTGGTGCTTTCCGTTTTGGGGTTGGGTTCCCTGTTTTCTATACCTTGTTTGTTTTTGTTGTCCGCTCAAAGTTTTGGTGCTGCTTTGTCTTTGCTGCAAATGGTGGCTGGGACCCAAAAGCGGGGGATTTTAGGAATATGTAACCGCAGATGGGCGTTTGGTTTGTTGCTTGTGTGCGGCGTCTTGCTGCTATCAGCAGTGGTGGAGACGTTTTTGCTGCCAAAACTCATCGGCAGTATGCCGTTATAACAGTCAAGATTGAGGGTTAGGTATGAAAAATGGGGAATTCCTGCAGGAGTTCGGCAAGTACCTGCAAGAGGAAAAGCATGTGTCTAAAAATACATATAGCTCTTATATGCGGGATGTGACCCAGCTGGAAGCCTATTTAGAGGCATATGGTCCGGCGGAGTTTGTTGAGGTGCAGGAAGCAGACATGGACCGCTATACCGACTGGATGCGGACAAATGGCAAGTCGCCTGCCACGATTTCTCGGGGGCTGGCTTCAATCAAATGCTTTTATGGGCACCTGGTTATGCAGGGGTATATGCAGGAAAACCCGGCAATTCATGTGAAATTGGACAAGGCGGTGCGCCGGTTGCCGGAAATCCTCACAAGTGAAGAAGTAGAACGGCTCTTGGAGCAGCCGGATTGCCGGGACATGAAAGGCTATCGGGATAAAGCCATGCTGGAGCTGCTCTATGCAACGGGGATCCGGGTCAGCGAGCTGATTGCTTTAGATGTGAGCGATTTGAATTTGGCGGCAGAGTTTATCCGCTGCCGCAGCCGGGATAAGGCGAGGATTATCCCCTTATATCCAGCGGCGGTAAAGGCTGTCTCGGATTACATGAACCTGGTGCGGCCGCACATGGTGGCCAGGCCGGATGAGACGGCGCTGTTTGTGAACATGAGCGGGGAGCGCATGTCCCGCCAAGGGTTCTGGAAACTGGTGAAATACTACCAGGCAAAGGCGGGCATCCAAAAGGAGATTACCCCCCATACGCTGCGGCACTCCTTTGCAGCCCATCTTTTGGAGAACGGGGCCGACCTGCGTTCCATCCAGGAGATGCTGGGGCACGCCGACATCTCATCCACCCAGGTCTATACCCAAGTGGTGAAAAAACATCTGAAAGAGGTCTATAGCAAGGCTCATCCAAGGGCTTAAACGGGGCGCAAAAGCAGCGTCCCGTTTTTTTATGTAGAAGATAAATTTTTCTATTGACAATCTGTGGAAGGCAATCTATAATGGCCTTCGTTCTCCCTGGGCACCGCCTGCAAATCCTATATTTTTATATAACCTGTGGGGCGAAGGGGTATAAGAGCATAAAAATAAAATTGTATATTGGATCATCGGAGGACTGAACATCGCAATGTTCGGCCAGGCAATTGTCCTGGTCTAAGTCGGAAAAGGTGACGAGTGCGCTCGGTTATTTTTTAGATAACCGGGTGCTTTTTTTGTTTTTTGGTCTGTTGATAGCATAAAAAGGAGGATGATGTATGCTAAAGTTAATTCATTTCCTAAAGCCATATCGAGGCCGAGCGATCCTTATGCTGATTTTGTTATTCCTGCAAGTTTTGGGGACGCTGTATATCCCCACGTTGACCGCAGCCATTGTAAACAACGGCATTGTCAACGGGAATCTGAGCTATATCTGGAAGATCGGTGGCTTTATGTTGGCGGTGGCTGTGGCGGTAGCGGCTGTCTCTATTACAGAGACGTATTTGTCTACCTATGTTTTCTCTGCCATGGGTCGGGATATAAGAAACGCCCTGTTTGAAAAATCCCAGGCGCTTACCATTGACCAGTTCAACCGTTTCGGACCGGCCTCCATGATTACCCGCTGTACCAACGACGTGGTGCAGATTCAGCAAGCCTATATGGCCGGTACAGAGATGCTGCTGCCTGCCCCGATTATGGCTATTGCAGGTCTGCTCTTGGCTTTTTCCAAGAGCCCCAGCCTAGCTATGACGATTGTGGGGGCCATGGCTATCGTAGGTGTTATTACTTTGGTGGTTGGCAAGCGGGCCATGCCGCTTTTCTCCAAGCTGCAGACGCTGCTAGATAAGATCAACCGTATCCTGCGGGAAAATTTAAATGGTATCCGGGTTATTCGGGCGTTCAACCGCTCTGCGTTTGAGCAGAAACGGGCCAATCAATCCTATGATGCCTATGCCCAGACGGCTATTCGGGTCAATAAGATCTTTGCGGTTTTAATGCCGCTAATCATGCTGGTTCTTAATTTAAGCACAGTGGTCATCATTGCAGTGGGCGGAAACGGCGTAGCGGCCGGCCGGATGCAGATCGGCGATATCATGGCCCTGATCGAGTATGCAGTTTTGATCCTGATGTACATGGTTATGGGGATTATGATCTTTATGATTTTCCCCCGGGCCCAGTCCTGCGCCAAGCGAGTCTTGGCCGTGCTGTCTGTACCAGAGACAGAGACGGAGGACTTGAGCCGGCGCACGCAGGGCCGGCAGCACAAATATACGGCCAAGCTGGAATTCCGCAATGTGACTTTCCAGTATCAAGGGGCGGAAGAGCCAGTGCTGAACAATGTCAGCTTTACAGCGGATACGGGGAAGACGACAGCGATCATTGGCGGCACAGGCTCCGGTAAATCCACGATTGCCAGCCTAATTCCCCGGTTTTACGAGATCCAAAGCGGCACCATTCGCATAGACGGACGAAATATTGTCCATATGCCGAAACAGGCCCTGCGGGCAAGATCGGGTTTGTGCCGCAAAAGGCTTTCCTGTTTAGCGGTACCATTTTAGATAACTTCCGCCATGGGAAGCAGGACGCCACGATGGAAGAAATCCGCCACGCTGCAGACATAGCCCAAATCGGCGATTTTATTGACAGCCTGGAGGATGGCTACAACACCCGGGTGGCCCAGGGTGGCGGCAACTTCTCCGGCGGCCAAAAACAGCGGCTGGCCATTGCCAGGGCCCTGGTGAAAAAGCCGGAGATCTATATCTTTGACGACAGCTTTTCTGCCCTGGACTTCAAGACGGATGCCAAGCTGCGGGCTGCTCTAAAAGGCGAGGTGAAAAATGCGGCCGTAATCTTAGTGGCCCAACGGATCAGCACAATTATGGATGCAGACCAGATTGTTGTGTTGGATGAGGGCCGGGTGGTCGGCATAGGCACACACAAGGACCTGATGCAGACCTGTGCGGTTTACCAGCAAATCGCCCATTCTCAGTTGAGCGAGGAGGAATTGACATGAGTATGGAAAAAGATACCCGTGAAACGATGACAAATACGTTTGACGACGGTATGGGCGCCGACCGTGCAAAAAACGCAAAGGGCACGGCGTTCCGACTGTTTAAAAAATTGCTAGAGCAGAAGACCAAACTGATTATCATTTTTGCCAGTGTAGTGGTTAGCTCTGTCTTTAATATTTTAGCCCCTTGGGTCATGGGGGAAGCTACAAACCAAATTGCCAAAGGGGTAGAGAACGCCGTAACACAGGGACAGCGTTTCCAAGTTAGCTGGAGCACAATGGGGGCCATCCTGCTGTGGCTTACCCTCCTGTATTTGTTGAGTGCATTGTTTTCCTATTTTCAGCAAAACACCATGGCCAGTGTGTCCCAGACCCTGACATATACGCTGCGCCAGGAGATCAGTGAAAAACTCAACCGCCTGCCCCTGCGGTACTTTGATCAGCATAAAAAGGGCGAATTGTTGAGCCGGGCCACAAGTGACCTGGAAAAGGTCGCAGATACGCTGCAGGAAGGCCTGTCCCAGCTGCTCACGGCCTTTTGCAGTGTAGTGGGCGCTTTTATTATGATGTTGCTGATTAGTCCCATTTTGACGGCGATAGCGGCGGGGACGATTTTGGTCAGCCTTGTGGTGGCGGCCATTGTGTCCAAACGGACACAGAAGTACTTCTCCAAAAACCAGGAGGCGTTGGGCCGGTTAAACAGCAGCATTGAAGAATCCTACACCGGAAACATCGTCATTAAGGCGTTTAATTTGGAACAGCAAACGGTGGAAAACACCAAGGGGCTGAATGAAAACTTGTTCCAGGCGGGCAAAAAGGCCATGTTTATGAACTATATGATCAGCCCTATTATTCGGCTGATCAGTCAGTTCGGCTATGTGGCCATTGCCATCCGGGGCGCCCTGTTCGTGATCCGGGGGACGATCTCCATCGGTGACATCCAGGCGTTTATTCAGTATGTCAACCAGGTTTCCGAGCCGGTGACACAGATTTCCTATACAGTAAACAGCCTTCAGGGCGCCGTTGCTGCGGCAGAGCGGGTGTTCCAGCTGCTGGACGAGGAGGAAGAGCGGCCGGATGACGCCAACCCGCTCACGATTCCAGAGCCAAAAGGGAAGGTGCGTTTTGAACATGTCCGCTTTGGCTATAGCGACGACAAGATTTTGATGCAGGATATCTCGTTTGCCGCAGAGGCGGGGACGAAGATTGCTGTGGTGGGTCCCACCGGGGCGGGGAAGACCACTTTGGTCAACATGCTCATGCGCTTTTATGAGCTGCAGGGTGGCCGGATTACCATCGACAGGGTGGACATTGCCCATATGTCCCGCAGCTACCTCCGTTCTCTGATGGGCATGGTGCTGCAAGATACCTGGCTGTTTGGCGGTACAATCCGAGAAAACATCGCATACAGCAAGGAAACAGCCACGGACGAGGAGGTCTTTGATGCGGCAAAAGCCGCCAGAGCGGATCACTTTATCCGCACTATGCCCCGGGGATACGATACCGTACTCAGTGATGAGATCGCCAGCCTGTCCCAGGGGCAACGGCAGCTGCTCACCATCGCCCGGGCTATTTTAGCGGACCCGACGATTTTGATTTTAGACGAGGCAACCTCCAGTGTGGATACCCGTACGGAGCTGGAGATTCAGAAGGCCATGGATACGCTGATGCGGGGGCGTACCAGTTTTATCATAGCGCATAGGCTGTCCACCATCCGAGATGCCGACCATATCTTGGTTATGCAAAATGGCACAATCATTGAACAAGGCAACCACCAGAGCCTGATGGAGCAGAACGGTTTTTATGCCGACCTGTACAACAGCCAGTTTGCCGCCAAGGTGGTGGACGAAGGGTGACATTCTAAAGACAACAAAGAGGCGCCTGCACGGCATTGCCGTGCAGGCGCCTCTTTGTTGTCAATACCATATCCCTGCGCTATTTCTGCGCAATGAGTTCCATTTCAATTTTGGAGCCGCCGGGGAGAGCTGCAACTTGGACACAAGACCGGGCGGGGGGCTGGTCGGGGAAGAGCTCGCCGTAGAGCTTGTTCACGGCAGCAAAGTCGCCAAGGTCCGTCAGGAACACCGTGGTCTTGACCACGTTAGAAAAATCCATACCTGCTGCAGACAGGACAGCAGAAAGATTTTGGAATACCTGTTTAGCCTGGTCTTCAATGTTATCCGAAACCAATTTGCCGGTCTCCGGCACCAGGGCAATTTGGCCGGAAGTAAAAAGAGTGTCGCCCACCAGCACGGCGTGGGAATAAGGGCCGATAGCCGCAGGGGCATTGGCCGCTGTGATAATGGTTTTCATAATAATCATCCTTTGCAATCGGTTTTTCAGCATTATACAATGAAATTCAAGCGGGTACAAGCAAAAGCACAAAATATGAAGGAACTGTAAAAAATAAATTCGGCTTGCAAAAACCCGGGAAGGTTGTTGAAATCTAATGGCTTTCATTATATAATAAATCTGTATTGTTATGGTTATGTGGGGAGAAAACACCTAAGAACGACCCAAAATGCGAGAAAAGTGGCGTTTGAGGCAGATAACACGGGCCGAAATGGGGAAAATCGTAGTATGAACGCAGTTATTGATACAATTCGAGAAGTGTTCCGGGAGATGGGGGAGTATATCCGCATCATCAAAATCTCCGATATCGTGGATATTTTGATTGTGGCGTTTTTGATATACAAACTTATGATGTTCCTGCGCCGCACCAACTCTGCCCGGGTTGCCAAGGGCATTATGCTCCTGGTGGTGTGTATGTGGCTGTCCGACTTGCTGAACTTAGAGGTCATTACTTTCCTGCTGAGCCGGACGATAGAAGTGGGGCTTCTTGCTTTAATTATTTTGTTTCAACCGGAATTGCGGCGTTTGCTGGAGCAAATGGGTAGCCGGAAGATTACCGGGGTGTTTAACAGACAGGCCTATGATAAAGAGATGGAAACCGCCATTGCCCAAACTGTGCTGGCCTGTCAGGACATGTCTGCTTCTAAAACCGGGGCGCTGATTATCTTTGAGCGAGAGATTAAGCTGGATGACCCCATTAAAACCGGCACAATCATCAATGCGGACACCACGGCGGAATTGCTGAAAAATATGTTCTTCAATAAAGCACCCCTGCATGATGGCGCAGTCATTATTCGGGACGGCAGGATTGCTGCTGCGGGATGTATGCTTCCGCTATCCTCCAACACCAATTTAAGCCGGGAACTGGGCATGCGGCATCGGGCGGGTATCGGCATGAGCGAACAGTCAGATGCAGTGGTGGCAATTGTTTCGGAGGAAACAGGGTCCATTTCCGTAGCTGTAGGGGGCGTGCTGAAGCGGCACCTTTCCCCAGATACCTTTGAAAAAATATTGCGGAAAGAACTCTTGCCAGAAGAGTCAGAAACGGCTACCGGCGTAAAAGCGGTGCTACGGAATACGTTCAAGGGGAAGAAAAATGATAAAAGACGTCCTAAATAAAATTTTCAACTCCAAAATATTCTGGTTTATCTGCTCGCTGCTTATCGCTGTTTTTTTGTGGCTGTATGTGGTTCGGGTGGAAAATCCCGATGACACCATAACCCTGTATGGAGTCAGTGTGGAATTCATCGGCGCAGACGATATTTTGGCTGACCGGGGGCTGATTGTAACCCAGGAGAGCAATATGACGGTGACACTGCGCCTATCGGGACGTCGCACGGATTTATCTAAACTGACCAACACCAATGTGACGGTGTCTGTGGATTTGAGCAATATCCGTTCTGCTGGGGAATATCCCAGGATGTATACGGTGAATTTTCCCACCGGCGTTTCTTCCGATGATATCACAATTGTGGAGCGGACGCCCTCTTATTTAAACGTGCAAGTTGAGGAGATCAGCCGCAAGACCATTGATGTGGTGGGCGTATTGAATGTAAGCGTGGCAGATGGGTATCAAGCGGGAACACTGGAAATCTCTCCGGATCAAATTGTCATTAGCGGACCGGAAGAGGAAGTGAGCCGCATTGACCATGCACAGGTCACTTTAGAGCGGGAAAATCTGACCCAGGAAGTCACGACTACCTCTACCTTTGTTTACGTCGATGCTAACGGGGAGGAAGTAGACGCCCCCAATGTAACAGCAGATGTAGATGAGGTGCGGTTGACCCTGCCAATAGAGACTTTGAAGGAAGTACCGCTGACTGTGGAGTTGATCCATGGAGGCGGGACAACAGACCAGAATGTGGTTTGTACCATTGACCCCGGCTCTATCACCTTGTCTGGTGACGCTTCTGTTCTCCAGGGCGTAAGCAGCATATCGTTGGGCTCCATAGACTTGTCCAGAGTGACCGGTTCTACCTATACGACGACGATGACCATACGGATCCCGGAGGAGACAACGAACGTAACCGGTGTGGTAGAGGCAAAGGTAACCATTGAAATTGTGGGCCTGTCGACGACTCGGGTTACCGTCAGCGACAATAATTTTGAATTTATCAATGTTTCCGATGGATATGTGGCCACAGCCATTACCCAAAGTTTGGATGTAACAATACGGGGCCCAGAAGATGTTTTGAGCAGTGTTGTGGCCAATAACATCCGGGTTGTCTGTGATTTAGAAAATTTAGGTCAAACGACCGGGCGCTATGCTGTAACGGCACAAGTCTATGTGGACGGATATGCCGATGTGGGCGCCATAGGGGAATATACAGTTGTTGTTCAACTGGAGCGAGATTAGCGGTTTTGTAGGTGAAAATACGATGACCCAAGTAGCACAAGTAGAACGAATATTGGAAGGGAACCTGGCAGAAATTCTTGTGGAACGGGCATCTGCCTGTGGAGAAAACTGTGCGACCTGCAGCATGGGGTGTGCCAAGGGGCGAATTGTGCGGGCCAAGGCAGAGAATACCATTGGAGCTAAGCCAGGGGATCGGGTGGTTGTCTCGTCAAAAAGCAGCCAGATTCTTGGGGCGGCCTTTGCTGTTTATCTTTTGCCCCTGATTTTGCTGTTTGTCAGTTATGGCATTGCGGCTGCCTTCGCCTTGGAAGAGGCCACCTGTATGTGGATCAGTTTAGGCGGTTTTCTGCTGGGGTTAGGGGCTACAGCTTTGTGGAGCCGCCGGCGGAAATACCGGGTGTCCTTTTCCATTACAGCGTATGCGTAGGTGGAGCTATGTTTGGGTATATACGACCATATAAGGACGAGTTAAAGGTCCGGGAATTTACCCAGTTTCGCTGGGCCTACTGCGGCCTTTGCCACAGTTTGAAAGATCAATACGGCTTGTCTGCCAGATTTGTGTTAAACTATGATTTGACCTTTTTGGAGATGCTCTTATCCACAGAGCCGGAAATCCAGTGTACGAGCCGGCGCTGTATCGTGCATCCATTTAAAAAGCACAAGTGTCAGGCCTGTACGCCAGCGGCATCTGTTGCAGCTGGTTATAGCGTGGTTTTAACCTATTGGAAAATGGCAGATACCATTCGGGATGAGGGGTTCTGGAAAGGCCTGGCTGCCCGTATAGGGAAGCTGTGTTTGCGGCGGGCCTATAAGAAGGCAAGCCAGGATTACCCGGATTTTGACCAGGTTGTCCAAACACAGTTGGCGGCGCTCCAGGTGTTGGAGCATGAAAACTCCGACTCTATGGATGCAGTAGCAGATTGCTTTGCAAAAATTCTGCAGGCGTGCGCCGCTCAGGTGGAGGATACAACGCAGCGCCGGGTTTTGGAGACGCTTTTATATCATATAGGGCGGATTGTCTATATTTATGACGCTTATGATGATCTGAAAGAAGATGTGAAAAAAGACCGGTATAATCCGTTGCGCCGGCGTTTTTCCCCGGACGGAGGGTGTCTGCCGGAAGCGGATATGTCCGCTTTGCGGTTGACCTTAAACCACTCTATGAATGCCATTGGCTCGGCATTTGAGCTATTGCCAAACACACCCTGGACGGGTATAATATCAAATATTGTTTACCTTGGCATCCCAGCTATGGGCGAGGCGGTTTTGGCCGGTGTGTGGAAATCGGGCAAAAATCGGGTGCCGAAGCTGTAGCTACTGGATGTTTGAAGAATAGAACATAATAAAGAACGGAGAGAGTCATGAACGATCCATACAGCGTTTTGGGGGTATCTCCTAACGCCAGCGACGAAGAAATTAAAAAAGCCTATCGGGATTTAGCCAGAAAATATCACCCGGATAATTATCACGACAATCCCTTGTCTGATCTTGCACAGGAAAAGATGAAGGAGATCAACGAGGCTTATGACGCCATTACCAAGAGCCGCAGTGGCGGCGGGGGAGGAGCAGGGGCTGGACCTGGTTCTTCTGGCTATAATGGGAACACGTCTTACCCGCAGATCCGGGCGGCCATTAACAGCGGGAATATTATTCAGGCAGAGCAGATGCTAAACGCCATTACCAATCGAAATGCGGAGTGGTACTTCCTCATGGGAAGCATCGCCTATCGAAAGGGTTGGATGGACGAGGCGGCCCGCTACTACAGCCAGGCAGTGCAGATGGACCCCAACAACATGGAGTACCGGCAAGCCCTGCAGTACATGCAGTCCGGCGGCAATGCCTATCGCCCCTCTGGATTTGGCCAAGACGGCGGCGTGCGGGGGGTTGATCCCTGCGATTGCTGTGCCGCTTTAGCCTGTGCAGATTGCCTCTGCAGGTGTTAGCCGCCTATGAAAACAAATGTCCGCAGCATGACCTTGACAGCGATCCTGTCAGCCCTGTCTGTAATTGTCCTATATGTGTCGGGCTTTGTGCCAACGGGGACCTTTACATTTCCCGTGGTGGCTTCGCTGTTTCTCATTGTGGCCGTTATTGAAAGCGGCGTAAAATATGGAATAGCAGGGTTTGTGGTATCGTCCATCCTGGGGTTCCTGCTAACGCCCGAAAAAGGCGCCATCATATTATACATCTGCTTTTTTGGGTATTATCCCATTATAAAGAGTTTGATTGAGCGGCTGCGGAAGCTGCCTCTGGAGTGGCTGCTGAAGCTGGTCGTGTTTAATATTGCATTTTGGCTGGTCATCTGGATCTATACAACTGGATTTATGGGTGAGCTTGCCATTGCCGACTATCCCATTTATGTGCTCATTTTAGGTGCCAATGTTGTTTTTGTTGTATATGATTTGGCGCTAACCAGCTTGGCCGGCTTGTATTTGTCCCGTATTTATAAAAAGCGCCGGCGCAAGTAAAACTACATAGAAAGAGCGATCAAATATGGTAAAAAGCATGACTGGATATGGCAGTGCCGAGGGAACATCTGGAAAACTCGGCATCACAATTGAAGTCCGCTCCGTGAATAACCGATACCTGGACTGTTCCATTCGCATTCCCCGTATCTATACGGCGGCAGAAGATAGCATGAAAGCCGTTGTCCAAAAGTATATATCCCGTGGCAAAGTGGACATCTATGTCAATATTGACGCCTCCCAGGCGGACGATGTGATTATCAGCATCAACAAACCGCTGTTAGAGGGGTATCTGGCTGCTTTCAAGCAGATGGCGGACCAATATGGCTTGCCGGATGACAGCAGCGTTACCTCGGTCAGCCGGTTTGCGGATGTACTGCGAGTAGAGAAGGAAAAAACGGACACCGAGCAGTTTACAGCCGACATCTGTCAGATCTTAGAGCAGGCTATGGCAGACTTTAACCAAATGCGTATGCGGGAAGGCGAAAAGCTGCGGCAGGACATTACATCTCGGGCCCAGGAAATTCTGCGGCTGACTGGGTTAGTGGAGGAGCGGTCCCCCCAGACGGTGGCGGAATACCGCAATAAGCTCCGGGAACGCATGCAGGAGCTTTTGGAAGGCCGGGATATAGATGAGGGCCGCATTTTAACAGAGGCAGCGATTTTTGCAGATAAAATTGCCGTGGATGAAGAGACCGTTCGCCTCCGCAGCCATGTGGACCAGCTGCTGCTCCTGTTGCAAGAAGAGGGGGCCATTGGCCGGAAGCTAGACTTTTTAATCCAGGAGTTCAACCGGGAGGCCAATACCATTGGCTCCAAGGGGAATGATGTGGAAATTGCTAAACTGGTGGTCAATCTAAAAGCGGAGATTGAAAAGATCCGGGAGCAAGTCCAGAATATAGAATAGGTGGGAACAGGATGCGGCTTATCAATATAGGCTTTGGCAATATGGTCTCCGATCAGCGGATTATCTCTATTGTGAGCCCGGAATCGGCGCCGATCAAACGAATTATCCAGGATGCCAGGGAGCGGGGCCTGCTCATTGATGCAACGTATGGCCGCCGTACCCGGGCTGTGATCATTGCCGACAGCGGGCATGTAATCTTGTCTGCCCTACAGCCGGAGACGGTAGCCGGGCGCTTTTCTGGCCGCCAGGAGCAAGAGGCGTCGGAGGCGGATGAAGATGCCTAAAAGAGGGAACTTGTATATCATATCCGGCCCTTCCGGCGCAGGAAAAAGTACGGTAATCAGTGTCGTGATGGCCCACCAGCACAATGTGCATTTTTCTGTTTCCGCTACCACCCGTAAGCCTCGCCCTGGGGAGAAAGACGGGATGGATTACTACTTTGTTTCCCGGGAAAAGTTTGCGGCAATGCTGGACAACGGTGAGCTGTTGGAATTTGCCCAATACGTGGACAATTTTTACGGAACACCCCGTGCACCGATAGAAGCCCATTTGGAGGCGGGGGACGATATTATTTTGGACATAGAAGTCCAGGGGGCCCGACAGGTCAAGACAGCTATGCCAGAAGCGGTGGCGATCTTGGTGGTGCCGCCGGATTTTGATACGCTGGAGCGCCGTTTGCGGGAGCGGGGAACCGATAGTGAATCGGTGATTCTCAGCCGGCTGGAGACGGCCAAGCGGGATTATCAATATGCAGAAGTGTATGACTATATTGTGGTAAACGATGAGGTTGACCATGCAGCGGGGGAAATTTCTGCGATTATGGTAGCAGAAAAATGCCGCACAAAACATAGAATTTCAATTGTGAAAGAGGTTTTGTAATTATGATGCTTTATCCGTCTATGGCCGATTTGCTCAAAAAGGTAAATAGCCGCTATTTATTGGTGAATGCTGTGGCCCGGCGGGCCCGGGAAATCGCCGCCGAAGCAGAGGAGACTGGGGAACCCTTGGATAAAAAGCCGGTTTCCTGCGCCATTGCTGAGATTGCGGACGGCACGGTACAGATTCACATGAACCATTAAGGCTTTGCCCATGTGGAGGGAACAGTCTGTAAAAATTGCCAAAGTCGCCATATCTACAGCGTCTTACGCCATTGACAAATTATATGACTATAAGCTCCCTGCCAATATGCAGCATCTGCAGCCGGGCACGAGGGTTTTGGTACCCTTTGGTCGGGGAAACCGCCGCACAGAAGGGATGGTTTTGTCCTGTGTGGAGGGAACAGAGCAAAAGGGGCTCAAGGCAATTGACCGGCCCTTGGACCAGGAACCCTTGTTTTCCCCGGCGCAGATCCGACTTGCCCTTTGGTTCCGGGAGCAGTTTTTTTGCACGTTCTATGAAGCGGTAAAAGCCATGCTGCCCGCTGGGATCTGGTATAAATTAAAGCGCCTGGTCTCGATTGCCCCAGGCGTAGATAGAGAAACGGCCTACGAGGCGGCGGGAAAGTCTAAAATTGCTGGGAGCATTTTAGACTATCTTTATACCATAAAACAGCCTGTCACTATAGAAGCCCTGCAGGATATTTTACCGGACGCCAACATATCTGCAGCAATCAAGAAATTGATAGATCAGGGGATTCTTCAGGAGGAGACGGTAGAATGGCGCCGGGTGCGGGATAAGATGGTCTCCCTGGTATCCTTGGCTGTTCCGGCGGAGGAGGGCTTGGAAACTGCCGCCCGGAAACGGTCTAAGGCGCCTATGCAGGCAGAAATTCTTGCAACCCTAGCTGTAACGGGGGAAGTCCCCATCAAAGAGCTTTTGTATTTTACAGGCGCAAAAAGTCCCACGGTCAAGGCGCTGGAAAAGGCGGGGCTGGTGCAGATCCGCCAAGAAGAAGTGTTTCGCAATCCCCAAATGCCCACGGTGGCGGCAGAGCCGATCCGGCTCAACCAAGAGCAGGAGAATGCCTACCGGGCACTGTCAGCGCTGCTTACGGGCAAACCGGCGGCAGCGTTGCTGTATGGCGTAACGGGCAGCGGCAAGACGGCGGTCTACATCCGTTTAATCCAAGATGTACTGCAAACTGGCCGCCAGGCCCTGGTGCTGGTGCCGGAGATCTCTTTGACACCGCAGCTGACGGCGGTGTTTATGGCCCATCTGGGCGAGCGGGTGGCCGTGCTCCACAGCTCCCTTGGTACGGGGGAGCGATATGACGCCTGGAAACGGATCCGTTCCGGCCAGGTGGATGTGGTCATTGGCACCCGCTCGGCGGTTTTTGCGCCTTTAGAGCATTTGGGCCTTTTGATTGTGGATGAAGAACAAGAGGGCTCCTATAAATCGGAGAGTAGTCCCCGGTATCATGCCCGGGATATCGCCAAATACCGATGCGTGCAGGATGGAGCGCTGCTTCTATTGGGTTCCGCTACGCCTTCGGTGGAGAGTATGTACCAAGCGGAGATGGGACGGTATCATCTTTGCCGCATGGAAAACCGCTACAATAGTAAGCCCCTGCCGAAAGTCCTATTGGCGGATATGAAAGAAGAGCTCCGGCAGGGCAATGGCGGAGAGATCAGCGCCCTGTTGCAGCAGGAGCTGGCGCAGAATTTAGAGCGTGGCGAACAGAGCATTTTATTTTTAAACCGGCGCGGAGCCAGCAGCCTGGTCGTTTGCGGGGCGTGCGGCTATACCTATAGCTGCCCACGTTGCAGCGTGTCCTTAACCTATCACCGGGCAAACGGGCGGATGATGTGCCACTATTGCGGATATTCCGAAAAAGTTGCAGAGGTCTGTCCCGAATGTGGGAGCCCCCTCAAGTATTTTGGGGCTGGCACCCAGAAGATTGAGGCGGAGCTGCATGCGCTGTTTCCGGACGTGCCCGTCTTACGGATGGATGCTGATACCGTATCTCCCGCCCATGCCCACGAGGCGCTTCTCACCCGCTTTTCCCGGGAAAAGATACCAATCTTAGTGGGTACACAGATGGTGACAAAGGGGCTGAATTTTGATGATGTGACCCTGGTCGGGGTCTTAAATGCTGATCAGAGCCTGCATGTGAATGATTACAGGGCCCAAGAGCGGACATTTTCTCTGATTACCCAAGTGATTGGCCGGGCTGGCCGGGGTGAAAAGGCGGGCCGGGCAGTTATTCAGACCTTCACCCCGGATAACGAAGTGATACAGCTTGCAGCCCGGCAGGATTATGATGGCTTTTATCAGCGGGAGATTGTCCTCCGGCGGCTTTTAAATTGCCCGCCGATGACGGACCTGTTTACGCTTACCGCTTGTGGATTGCAAGAGGCGGACGTGCTCCGCTGCTGTACCGAGTTAAAAAACGGCCTCACCCGATATTGGTCGGGAGGGCCGGTAGAGATTTTAGGCCCAGCGCCGGCTGGCGTAACAAAAGTCATGAACCGTTACCGCTACAGGCTCACCATCCGGACCCAAAATAGCCGGGAGGTGCGAAACCTGATCAGCCACTTTTTGCGCCGGGCCAATACAGACAAACGATACAAAGGGGTCTCCGTATACGGGGATGTTAACCCCTTAGATTAAGGAGGATATACGATGGCACTGCGGAACATCTTAGAAAAAGGGGATGCTACCTTAAACTGTAAAAGCCGGCCCGTCACGGAGTTTGACAATGCCCGGCTCAATACGTTGATTGACGATATGCGGGAGACGCTATTAAATGCCCATGGCGTGGGTCTAGCAGCGCCGCAAGTTGGGGTGCTGCGCCGAGTGGTTTTGGTAATCAATGAGGAAGAGGAAATCATCGAGCTGATTAACCCGGAGATCATTTTCACGGAAGGGGAAAATGAGGGCGTAGAAGGCTGTCTCAGCGTCCCCGGCGTGTGGGGCATTGTAAAGCGGCCAGAACATGTGATTGTAAAGGCTCAAGATCGGCACGGGAATCCTTTTCAGGTCGAAGGGTACGGCCTCACGGCGAGGGCTTTTTGCCATGAGTGTGCGCATTTGGAGGGACAGCTCTTTACAGAGGTTGCAGAGCGCTTCTTGACGGAAGAGGAGCTGCAAGAGTTGATGAATGAGGCGGAGGAAGAAGCCGATCAGGCATCAGAATAGGCATTCAAAAGACCAATAGGGAAAGAAGGGCCACAATTATGCGAATCTTATTTATGGGCACACCGGACTTTGCCCGTGCCGCCTTAGAGCGCCTCTATCAGGACGGCCACGACATTTGCGGGGTTTTTACCCAGCCGGACCGTCCAAAAAATCGTGGCATGCGGCTCTATCCGACGCCTGTAAAGGAATTAGCCTTGCAATATGGAGCGCCGGTTTTCCAGCCGGAAAGCCTCCGCAAGGAAGAAGCCTTTACAGATATAAAAAACCTGGCGCCGGACCTGATTGTTGTGGTAGCTTATGGGCGGATTTTACCTAAGGCGATTTTAGACCTGCCACCGAATGGGTGCATTAATATCCATGGGTCTCTACTCCCTAAATATCGGGGAGCAGCGCCGATTCAGTGGACGGTTTTAAACGGGGAACCTTATGGCGGCGTGACTGCCATGTATATGGCGGAAGCTTTGGACGCAGGGGACATCTTGGCTACAAAACCCATAGCCCTGGAGCCCTATGAGACCGCTGGGTCCCTGTATGGCCGCTTACAGGTCCTGGGCGCCCAGCTTTTATCGGAAACGGTGCGATCCATTGAAGCGGGGACGGCGGTTGCTACGCCGCAGGATGAAAGCCAGGCGACTTTCGCCCCCCAGCTTTCCAAAGATATGTCCCCTGTGGATTTTACTAGGCCCGCTACAAAGGTAGCAGCGCAAATTTGTGGATTGGATCCCTGGCCGGTGGCTACTGTGCAGTGGGGAGACGTGAAATTTAAGGTGTTTGCGCCTCGGCTCAGCGGCCGAAAGACGGGGGCGACTCCGGGCAGCATCGTGGAAAAAGGAAAAGAAGGTATTGGCGTTGCCTGTGGCGATGGGGAGATTCTGCTCATTACCGAGCTCCAAGCGCCGGGCGGCCGCCGGATGCCGGCGGCAGATTATTTGAAGGGGCACGAAATTCATGGCTAAATCTGCCCGTGAACTGGCCCTGCAGGCGCTGTTTCACTATAGGAAAAGCGGAACATGGCCAGAAGAGGTGTTGAACAGCGCTGCTGATGAGGTAGATCCTCGGGACGGGGCCCTGGCGGCTAGAATTTGTTATGGGGTCTTGCAAAACCGGGCCCTGTTAGACTTTTATATTGCAGCTTGCTGTGACCGGAAACTGGCCAAATTAGAGGCGGCAGTCCTGGATATTCTCCGCCTATCGGCCTACCAAATCCTGTTTTTGACTCGGATTCCCCCTCGAGCGGCGGTGGATGAAGGGGTTAAGCTTACACGGAAATATGCAAATCCCCGGGCAGCCGGGTTTGTAAACGCCGTATTGCGGCGGCTATGCAGCAAAAAAGAGGAAATCTGCGTACCGGAGGGGGATAGCCCTGGGGCCTTATCCTTGCGGTATAGCCATCCCCAGTGGCTGGTGGAGATGTGGATAGACCGGCTTGGCCCGGCACGGACAGAGCAACTTTTGAAGGCCGTCAACCAGCCGATCCCCCTGTATGTGCAGACCAATCCCCTGCGGGTTACAGATGCAGACTTGGAGCAAGAGCTCGTGTCTAGCGGTGCGTATGTAGAGCGCCATGCGTGGATGCCCGGATGCTTTCGGGTGGAGGGAGTTGGAAACCCGGAGAACCTTCCCGCCTTTGCCCAGGGGCGTATGACCATTCAGGATCCGGCGGCGAAGGCCGCAGTGCTGGCCTTAGGCCCGCAGCCGGGGGACCATGTGCTGGATGTGTGCGCTGCCCCTGGTGGCAAAGCCTTTACATCTGCCATGGAGATGCAAAACCAGGGACTGGTTCAGGCTTGTGATATCCAGGAGAAAAAGCTCAAGCGCATCCAGGCGGGGGCAGACCGCTTGGGAATCACCTGTATAGAAACTCTGGCAGCGGATGGGCGGCTATATATCCCGGCCTTTGAAGAACGGTTTAAGCGTGTCCTGGTGGATGCACCGTGTTCCGGCCTGGGCATTATCCGGAAAAAGCCGGAGGCCCGGTATAAGGATCCGGCGTCTCTAGAGGGGCTGCCGGAAATCCAACTGGCCATTTTAAAAAATGCTGCTAAGTACATATGCCCTGGCGGTACCTTGGTTTACTCCACCTGCACATTGCTCCAGCAGGAAAACGAAGGGGTGGTAGAGGCCTTTTTACAGGCAGTGCCTGGCTTTTCCCTGGCGGGCTTTTCCCTCCCGGGGTTAGGCGATGTGGGGGCTTCCGGTATGGTGACTTTGTGGCCCCATGTCCACGATACAGACGGCTTTTTTATTTGCAAATTGAGGCGGGACTAGATGGAACAACAAGATATAAAATCCATGACTTTGGCCCAAATGACAGAGGCTATACAAGCCCTGGGGGAGCCGGCTTTTCGGGCGAAACAAGTGTTTACCTGGCTGCACAAAGGGGTGCGCAGTTTTGGGGAGATGACCAATCTCTCCAAAGCGCTGCGGGAAAAGCTAGACAGCCTTTTTTATATTACGGCGCCCACCGTACTCCGCAAACAGGAGTCCAGGGAAGATGGAACCATCAAATACCTATGGGGCCTGCGGGATGGCAATGCGGTGGAAAGCGTAATTATGCGTTACCATTATGGGAATACGGTGTGTATCTCCTCGCAGGTGGGGTGCCGCATGGGCTGCGCTTTCTGCGCCTCCACCATTGGCGGCCTGGTTCGAAATTTGACCCCATCGGAGATGTTGGACCAAGTTTTGTTCTCACAGCTGGAATCGGGACATAAAATATCTAATATTGTACTGATGGGAATTGGGGAGCCCCTGGACAATTTGGATACGGTTCTTCGTTTTTTAGAGCTGGTGAATGACCCGTTGGGGATGCATATTGGCATGCGTCATATTACCATTTCTACCTGTGGTCTTACAGAAAGAATTGACAAACTGGGTAGTTTTAATTTACAATTAACGTTAACGGTATCCCTTCATGCGCCGGATGATGCCACACGGAACCGTATTATGCCGGTGAATCGGAGCTGTGGTGTGGATAAGCTATTTTCCACTTGTAAACACTATTTTGAAACCACAGGAAGGCGGATATCCTTTGAATATGCCATGATTGACGGTGTGAACGATACGCCCTATCATGCAAAGCTTTTGGCAGACCGGGTTTTGAAGCTGGGCGGCCATGTGAATTTGATCCCTTTGAATCATGTGGAAGAGAGCCCGCTCAAACCGAGCACGCCGGAGCACTTAAAAGAATTTGTGTCTTATTTGCAGTCCCGCAATGTCAATGTGACGGTCCGGCGGAAGTTGGGCGGCGACATTGATGCGTCTTGTGGGCAGCTGCGGAGGAAGGCGCAAAAGGCAATTGGCAAAGGTCCCGCTTTGCCGATGGAGGAAGTATGAACTGTTGGGGAAAGACGGACATAGGACTTGTCCGCAAGCAAAACGAAGATTCCTTTTACATGTCGGCAGATAAAGAAACAGCACTCTGCTGCGTATGTGATGGGATGGGCGGTGCGAATGCCGGTGATATTGCCAGTAAGTTGGCGGTAGAGGCATTTGTGGACCAGATGGAGGGTTCTGCCGCATCGGGAAAACCGCTGGTGGAACGGATGCAGCAAGCAGTAGCCTGCGCCAACACCATTATTTTTGAAAAATCCCAGGAAGACATGCGTTTAGCCGGCATGGGGACCACTCTGGTGGGGGCTTGCGTGCAAGATGACCAGGCTTTTGTCATCAATGTGGGGGATAGCCGTGCTTATTTGATTAGTCCGAAATCCGGGATTCGCTGTATTACCCGGGACCATTCGGTTGTGGCGGATATGATTGAACAGGGCGATCTAACCTGGGAAGAGGCCAAGCACCACCCCAGCAAGAACTTGATTACTCGGGCAATTGGCACAGAGCGGACTGTGCAGTGCGATATATACAGGGAAACAATTTTAAAAGGAGAGTATTTACTGCTTTGTTCGGATGGCCTAAGCAACATCGTCACCGACCAAGAGATGCTTTTTGAGGTCGTACATGGGAAGCACCCGGAAGATTGTTGTGACCGGCTCATTCAGATCGCTTTGGAAAAAGGGGCGCCGGACAATGTGACGGCAGTCCTGATCCGGCGATAAACTGCCTTGCGAAGATCAAGCAGGAGGATGAAACAATATGGATAAGTATATAGGGCGAATTCTAGACAATCGCTACGAAATATTGGAAGTGATCGGCACCGGCGGTATGGCTGTGGTCTATAAGGCCCGCTGTCACCGGCTGAACCGTTTCGTGGCCGTAAAAATTCTGAAAGATGAGCTGGCGCAGGATGCAGACTTCCGCCGTCGCTTCCGCACGGAGGCCCAGGCTGTCGCTATGCTCTCGCACCCCAATATTGTGGCGGTTTACGATGTGAGCCGCTCTCCGGACGTAGAGTATATCGTCATGGAGTTGATTGAGGGGATTACCCTAAAGCAATACATGAATCGGAAGGGCGTCTTGAACTGGAAAGAAGCCTTGCACTTTGCCATCCAGATCACCAAGGCGTTAAGCCATGCCCACAGCCGGAACATCATCCACCGGGACATCAAGCCCCACAATATTATGATTTTAAAAGACGGCAGTGTGAAGGTGGCCGATTTTGGCATTGCCCGCCTGCAGTCTGTACAAAGCACACTGACCCAGGAGGCCCTGGGCTCTGTCCATTATATCTCCCCAGAGCAGGCCAAAGGGAGCCATGTAGATGCCCGCACCGATATTTACTCTCTGGGCGTAGTTATGTATGAGATGCTGACCGGGACCCTGCCTTTTGACGGAGATTCTGCTGTCTCTGTGGCGATCCAGCACATCAGTTCTGTACCTTTGATGCCACGGGAGATCAATCCGGACGTGCCGGTGGGGCTGGAGACCATCACCATGCACGCCATGAATCCAGATTTGGACGCCAGATATCCTTCGGCAGACGCCTTGCTTTGGGATTTAGAGGAGTTCCGGAAGAATCCGGAGATTGATTTCAATTATTCGGTCAGCGAGCACTCCCCGGACCTGTTTGCCGAGGGGGCGGCCGCTGGCGCCGCTGC
>CAZXRD010000004.1:37993-40116 GCA_964642465.1 uncultured Oscillospiraceae bacterium
GCCGGCGGCATCGGCACAGAAACGGGAACTTACAAAGAAAGAATATGCAGACAGCAACCGCCGGGCCAAAAAGGTCTCTATCTTAACCGGCGTATTGTGCGTGACGATTTTTGTGGTGGCCGTATTTGTCTTCCTGTGGCAATTCTGGCTGAACGATGTGTTTGCCGATACTACGGAACGGATCTACGTCCCGTCTCTGATTGGCCAGCGGTATGAATATGTCATCAACAATCCGGAATATACGCAGAATTTTAATATCATCCCCATCTATGAAAATAATAGCTCTATAGAAGCCGGCTATATCTTTGATCAGTCGCCGACATCGGATCGGAGCGTTGCGGTCTCGGAAAATCGTGTGGACATCACTGTCTGGGTGAGCTCCGGCACAGAGACGATAGTGATGCCCGATGTGGTTAACAAGGAGTATCGTGAAGTGGTGCTCCAGCTCCAGGACTTGGAATTGAATCCGGAAGTGACGATGGAACCCAGCGATACCGTTACGAAGAACTATATTATCAGTACCACGCCGGTAGCGGGGACCCAATTGGCGGAAGGGGATACGGTGTATCTGATTGTCAGCGCCGGCCCGGAAATTGAGACGACCACCGTCCCTGTGCTGACAGGTATTCAGCTGGAAGTGGCCCAAGACCGGCTCACCAGCTCCAATCTGATTCTGGGTACGGTGACGCCGGTGCCCGATGATAGCCCGGCTGGCACCGTGGTGTGGCAGAGCTTGGAGGCAAATTCTGAGGTAGAAGTGGGGACCAAAGTCAACGTACAGATTTCTGAGGGGCCTGCTGTTTCGCCGTCCCCGGATGTATCCCCCTCGCCGAGCACATCTCCGTCCCCCGATGTATCCCCGTCCCCGGATGTATCTCCATCGCCCTCTGTAGATGTGACGCCGCCTTCCACCGATGATCCGGAGGGCACGGAATGACGGTGCGGGAAGGCATCATTTATAAGGCATTAAGCGGCTTCTACTATGTCTATGTAGAGGCTGATTCGGAAACGGTCGAGTGCAGAGCATGCGGCCGTTTCCGGCATGATAAGATCACGCCAGTGGTAGGGGATCGAGTCCGCTTTTCCCAAGATACAACGGGGAAGGGCATGTTGGAGGAGATTTTGCCCCGTAAGAATTTTTTTATTCGGCCGGCAGTGGCCAATATCGATCAGATGGTGATCGTGGTATCCGGCAGCATCCCCGTGACGGATCCCATTTTAATTGACCGGCTGATTGCAATCTGCGGGGCCAACCATTGCGAACCGGTGGTGTGTATCAATAAGTGCGACCTGCAGGATGGACAGTATTTATATGACATATACCATCCGGCGGGGTATGTCACTTTGCGTACCAGTGCGGTTACCGGCATGGGGATGGACGACCTGCGGGCGGTCTTGCGAGGCCATGTGTGCGCCTTTACCGGCAACTCCGGGGTGGGGAAGTCCAGCATTTTAAACGCCTTGGAGCCGGATTTTCATATTCAGACCGGTGAAGTGAGCCAGAAGCTGGGGCGAGGCCGACACACGACTCGCCATGTGGAATTATTCCCCTTGGGCTGTGATGCGATTGCTGCAGATACCCCGGGCTTTTCCGCCTTCGATGTGGAGCGCATGGACGTGATCTTAAAGGAAAACGTACAGGATGCCTTTCGAGAGTTTGCCCCCTATATTGGTCAGTGTCAGTTTTTAGACTGTGCCCATATAAAGGAAAAGGGCTGTGCAGTTCGTGCCGCTGTGGAGGCTGGAAAAATCCATCCCTCCCGCTATGCCAGCTATGTCAAGCTCTATGAACAGGCCAGCCAAATTAAAGACTGGGAGCGGAAGTAACGGTTTTTGCGCCTTCTGCGTATACTGTACCATGGTACAGATACGGGGAGGCGTTTTTTTATGCGAAAATGGCAGGGATTTAAACTCTTTGGTTGCCTGGTGGTGGCCACGGGTGTGATTATTGTCCTCACCATTGTGCTGCCCAGTTCTGTATGGTGGTTTATTTTGGGGCTGGCCCTAATCTGCGGCGGCTTTTGCCTGATGCGAAAATAGTATCCGGGAGGTGTGCCATTTGAAAATCCTTGTACTGCGTTCCCCAAAACTTTTGCGAGGCGCCCTGCGCAAGATTTTTAAAG
>CAZXRD010000005.1:0-5424 GCA_964642465.1 uncultured Oscillospiraceae bacterium
TGCCTATGGCTGGCTGCCATATATCAAGGGACAAATATATAGTAACAGGAGGTCTTGCCCCGCAGGTTAACCTGCGGGGCAAGGGGGTACCCCCTTGCCAATGCTCTTTACACGCCCCATAGTGTTTTTTCCTTGTTATGATTCTACCATAATCGCCGAATATTGTACAAGTATGTGAACCGAAAGCAGGACAAAAAAGAGGAGGGAAAAACGGATTGCCACGCATAAGGAGACGAGAGATGCGGATTCCCACGGCGTCGGCGCAAAGTCCGCTAAGCTCCGTCCGCCCGGGCGACGTGGCAATCCATCCTTTTCGTCTCCTTGCATCGAGCTGACGAAAAGGACGGGGGCTGGTGGCGGTCAATAGAAAGGCCGCTGTCCGTAGACAGCGGCCTTTTGCCCGTATAAACGTCTTTTATTTTACTACCACATTCTCCTGGCCCAGCATCTCCTGCAACTCCTGAACCAGGGCTGGGTGGATGATGCAGTGGGCACCGATGCGTTTTTTCGTGTCCGTGAAATAGATCACCATTTGCTCCTCACCGGGGAACATGATCAAGATCCGCTGGATGCGGGTCAGGGCCGGATCGTCCACCGAGCCCAGGCGCACATACAACTTTTGCTCCTTTACCGGTTCCGCCTGCTCCTGGCCCAGGGGCAGGGCATCGGTTAAGGGCCGGATGGTGTCGCACAGGAGCTGGGGCTCCTTTTCATCCCGGACAGAGATCTTCCCCGTGACCAAAAGCGGCGCATTGTCCCGGATATAGCCGCCGCTTACGTCCAGCACCCGTTGGAAGGCCAACAGCTCCATGGCCCCGGTCTCGTCCTCCAAGGTGATGTAGGCCATCAGGCTGTTGTTCTTGGTGGTGCGGGTTTTATAGGTGCTCACCACGCCCGCCAGGGTCACGGTCTGCTCGTCCCGGAAGGTCTCCGGCCCGCCCTCCTGGCTGAAATCGTTTAAAATACGGCCGATGGACACAGCCCCTGCTTTCCGGGCGGCGGGCTTATATTCGTCCATGGGGTGGCCGGTCAGGTACAGGCCGGCGGATTCCTTTTCCATGGCCATGAGCTCCCGGCGGGAGAACTCCGGGATATCCGGCAAAACCATGGAGGGGATGGCCGCCGCCTCCTCCGCCATGCCAAACAGATTGAGCTGGCCGGCAATGTTCTTCCGCCCCTCTGCCACTACGCCGTTGATCACATCTTCATAGACCCGCAGCAGCTGGCTGCGCTTATAGCCCAGGCTGTCAAAGGCACCGCATTTGATAAGCCCCTCCACACAGCGCTTGTTTAAGTCGTGCTCCTGCATCCGGCGGCAGAACTCGTCAAAAGCCGTGAACCGGCCGCCGGTGGCCCGCTCCTCCATCAGGTGGCGGATAAAGCTCCGGCCTATATTTTTCACGGCGGCCAGGCCAAAGCGGATGCCCCCCTCCACTACGGTGAATCCATCGTCGGACTCGTTTACGTCTGGGGGCAGAAGCTGGACGCCGCTGTCCTTACACTCGGAAATGTACTCGGCAATCTTGGTGCTGTTGTCCAGCACGGAGGTGAGCAGCGCCGCCATATACTCCTTGAAGTAGTGGCATTTTAAATAGGCGGTCTGGAAGGCCACAATGGCGTAGGATACGGCGTGGGCCTTATTAAAGGCGTAGTTGGCAAAGTCCTCAATCTCCCCGTAGATGGACTCCGCCACATCCTCGCTGATGCCGTTGGCAATGGCGCCGCAGATGTTCCGGTCCGGATCGCCATAGATAAAGGCGTGCTTTTCCCGCTGGATCTCCGCCTGCTTCTTCTTGGAGATGGCCCGGCGCATCATGTCCGCCTGGCCGGCGGAGAAGCCACCCAGCTTCCGGAAGATTTCAATCACCTGCTCCTGGTAGACAATGCAGCCGTAGGTGACCTCCAAAATCGGCCGCAGGCTGGGGTGCTTGTAGGTGATTTTTTCCGGGTTGTTCTTGCAGGCGATGAACCGGGGGATGGAGTCCATGGGCCCCGGCCGGTACAGGGCGATGATAGCGGTGATGTCCTCAATATTGTGGGGCTTTAGGCCCACGCAGACGCCGGTCATGCCCGTGCTCTCCAGCTGGAACACGCCGGAGGTTTTCCCCTGGGCCAGCATGGCGTAGGTGGCCTTGTCGTCCAAGGGGATATTGTGCAGGTCAAAGGCCGGCTCCCGCTTTTTGATCAGTTTGACCGCATCGTCGATGATGGTCAGGTTCCGCAGGCCCAAAAAGTCCATTTTTAAAAGGCCCAGTTCCTCCAAGGTGGTCATAGTATATTGGCAGACCACCGTTTCGTCGTTTTTGGACAGGGGCACATAATCATACACCGGGTTTTTGGTGATCACCACGCCGGCTGCGTGGGTGGAGGCGTGGCGGGGCATCCCCTCCAGGGAGCGGGCGATGTCAATAATCCGCTTCACCTCCGGGTTGGATTCATACATCTCCCGCAGAGGTTTAGAGAGCTTCAGCGCCTCGTCCAGTTTGATGTTCAAGGGCGCCTGGGGGATGAGTTTGGCCACGGCGTCCGCCTCGGCATAGCTCACATTCAGCACCCGGGCCACATCCCGGATGGCGCCTCGGGCGGCCATGGTGCCGAAGGTGACGATCTGGGCCACATGGTCCTCCCCATATTTCCGGGCCACATAGTCGATCACTTCCCCCCGGCGGTTGACGCAGAAGTCGATGTCGATATCCGGCATACTGATCCGTTCCGGGTTCAAAAAGCGCTCAAAATAAAGCCCGTACTGCACCGGGTCCACGTCGGTGATACCCAGGCAGTAGGAAGTCATACTCCCCGCCGCCGAGCCCCGGCCCGGCCCCACGGGGATCCCCTGTCCCTTGGCATAGGCGATGAAATCGCTGACGATGAGGAAGTAGTCTACAAAGCCCATGCTCTTGATCCGGTCCAACTCGTAGTGGAGCTGATCTTTCAGCTTCTGGTCCCCTTCCCCATACCGGCGGGTAAATCCCTCCTGGCAGAGCTTTTCCAAATAGCTCTCCGAGGTATACCCCTCCGGCACCTTGAATTCCGGCAGATGGTATTTGCCAAATTCAAACTCCACATTGCAGCGGTCGGCAATCTTCTGGGTGTTGTCCGCCGCCTCCGGATACTGGGGGAACAGGGCACGCATTTCCGCTTCCGATTTGATATAAAAGTTATCCGTCTCAAAGCGCATCCGGTCTGTATCCGCCATGGTCTTTCCCGTCTGGATGCACAGCAGCACATCCTGGGTAAAGGCGTCCTCCCGGGTGAGGTAATGGGCGTCGTTGGTGACAACCAGAGGGATCCCCGTCTCCTGGTGGATGCGCAAAAGGCCCGAATTCACCTGTTTTTGCTCCTCCAAACCGTGGTCCTGGAGCTCCAAATAGAAATTGTCCTTGCCGAACAGGTCCTGCATCTCTATGGCCTTGGCCTTGGCTGTGGCATAGTCGTTTCGGGCAATCAGCTTGGGGATCTCCCCCGCCAAACAAGCGGACAGGGCGATGAGCCCCTCCGTATGGCCACGGAGCAGCTCCATATCAATACGGGGCCGGATATAAAACCCCTCTGTAAAGGCAAAGCTCACCAGATAGCACAGGTTGCGGTATCCCGTCTCGTTTTCGCACAGGAGTACCAAATGGTGGTAGTCGTTGTCCACGCCATATTGCCGGCCAAAGCGGCTGCCCGGGGCCACATAGACTTCGCAGCCGATGATGGGCTTGATGCCCTGACGCTTGGCCTCTTTATAAAAGGCGATGGTGCCGTACATAACCCCGTGGTCTGTCACGGCTATGGCCGTCTGCCCCAGCTCTTTCGCCCGGGCCACCAGGCCCTCAATCCGACAGGCGCCGTCCAGCAAGCTGTATTCACTGTGTACATGCAAATGTGCAAATGCCATTTATTTCTCCCGTCCCAATTCCATCAGTTTCCGCAGCCGGTGATTCAAACAAGACTTGGTCACCGGCGGATTTGCCAGCTGGGCCAGCTCTGCGATGCTGGCCTCCGGGTTTGCAATCCGCAGCAGCGCCGTCTCCTGGAGCTTGTCCGGCAAATTGTCCAGGCCGATCCCCTTTTCAATGCGCCGAATGCTCTCCAGCTGCTCTTGCGCAGCGGCCAGGGTCTTGTCCACATTGGCGGTATCGCAGTTCACCTGGCGCTGGATGGTGTTGCGCATCTCCTTTTCCACCTTAGCAGACATAATCTCCAAAGAGGCCAGCGGAGCGCCGATGGTGGTCAAAAAATCTTCAATATACCCGCTGTTTTTCAGATACAAAATATAATTGCCGTTTCGGTCTGTAGACTTGGCCTCAAAGCCCATATCCAGCAGCACGGCCGATGTCTCCCGGCTCACGTTGAAGTGATCGGTCACCAGCTCCAGGTGGTACCGTTTGGTGGGGTCTGTCACCGAGCCGCCGGCTAAAAACGCCCCCCGCATAAAGGAGACCTGACAGCAGGGCTCCTCCAGCACGCCTAAATTGATATGGTGGGCCACGGAGCGCTCTAAATCATAGCCATATTGGGTGAAGATGGCCTCTATTTTCTCCAGATCATGCATCTCATAGGTGAGCTTCCCCCGCCGCTCCATATCTTCCGGCTCAATGTCAAAGCCGAACCCAAAGGCCCGGCGGAATAGCTTTCCCAACCGGGCGCCAAAGGCCCGGTTATCCGTGATGATGCAGATCTCCCGGGGCGTAAAGGCGTTGCAGTAGAGCAGCACGCCATAGGCCTCCGCCACGGCGCAGCACTTTTTATGAATGGGCGTCTTGCAGATCTCCGCCTTCGCTTCCGATGAAAATGACACAGCACTGCGCCTCCTTTCCCTATGTATCGGCTGCCGGCAGCGTTAACGCTGGTACAGCCTGGTGGGCGATTTCTGCCAGAAGATATTGACAATCTGCCGGGCTAAGGCATAGGGATCGTGCCGGGCATACCCGGAAGACTCTTCGGCCACAGGGGCCGTATACAGTTCCACACCAAGGGGATCCAGCTCCGCCTGGGTTGCAAAAATCTGGCCGCAGCCCTGGGCGTGGTATTTTTCCAAAAGTTTGGGCGGCAGCTGGGCGTCGTTGGCCAGGCAGATGTCCACCAGCTTGCGCCCGGCGTGCTTGTGAATGGCCCGGATATGGTCTGCCGCCGAATACTGCTCCGTCTCGCCATCCTGGGTCATAATGTTGCACACATAGAGTTTCACGGCGTTGGAGCTGGCAATAGCCTCACTCACCCCGTCCACCAGCAGATTGGGAATGATGCTGGTGTACAGGCTGCCGGGGCCTAAAATGATCAAATTCGCCCGGCGGATCGCCTCCAGGCTGCTCTCCAGGGCCTTTGGGTGCGCCGGTACCAGGGATACGCTGCGGATGCGGCAGCCGCTCTCCCGCTTGTGGGCAGAGATCTTCGACTCGCCCAACACACGGGTGTTGTTTTCAAACTCCGCCTCTAAAT
>CAZXRD010000005.1:5524-37777 GCA_964642465.1 uncultured Oscillospiraceae bacterium
GGTGGAGAGCCCGGTGCCCCCACCGATGCAGGTGATTTCCATGTCATTTCCAAATGGACCGTAATATGTTTTCACAACTGTGCTCCTATTGGGATTTTTCCACGTCTCTGTGGCTGCACTCTACCCGATAGCCTTTCTTGGCCAAAAAATCTGCCAAAGCCTCCGCCACTGCCACCGACCGGTGCTGCCCACCGGTACAGCCCAGGCAGATGACCAGAGTTGGCTTCCCTTCTTCAATATACTGGGGTACTAAGTAGCCGACGAAATCCGTCAAATACCCCATGAACTCCTCTGTCTGCTTGGCGCCAAAAATATAGTCCTTTACCGGCTTGTCCCGGCCACAGAGCTCCCGCAGCTCCGGCACATAAAAGGGGTTGGGCAGAAAACGCACGTCAAACACCAGGTCCGCCTCAATGGGGACCCCGTATTTAAAGCCGAAGGACATAACGTTGATCTTCATGGCCCGCTCCGAGGTATCCCCGGCAAAAAGCCGGTACAGCTCCCGCTGGAGCTTTCCCAGGGTCAGGCCCGAGGTGTCAATAATATAATCCGCCCGGCTGCGGACACTGGCCAGCATCTGCCGCTCCTGGCGCACCGCCTTTTCTACATTGCCGCACTCCGCTTCCAGCGGATGGCGGCGGCGGGTCTCCTTATACCGCTTGATAATGGCTTCCACCGAGGCCTCAATAAAGAGGATCTTGTAGTCGCAGCCCATGGTGCGCATTTCATCCAAAGCGGCAAACAGCTCGTCAAAGGTGTTGCCGCCCCGGATATCCGTCACCAAGGCCACCCGCTCGTACCGGCCCATAGTGGCCAGGCACAGCTCGGCAAACTTGGGCATCAGCATCACCGGCATATTGTCCACACAGTAAAAATCCAGGTCCTCCAAAATATTGGCCACCCGGCTCTTGCCTGCGCCGGACATACCTGAAATAATCAGAAATTCCACAAGGCCCCTCCTTTCCCTGGCTAATCCCGGAGGATCTCCACCTCCGGCTCCAACTCGATACCAAACTGCCGAAACACTTCTTCCTGCACATGGGCAATGACGGCCAGTACATCGTCGAAACTGGCGCCGCCCCGGTTCACCACAAAGCCGGCGTGCTTTTTCGAAACTTGGGCGCCGCCTACGGCATAGCCTTTCAAACCCGCCTGGTCAATGAGGGCGGCGGCATATCCGGTGGCCGGACGCTTAAACGTGCTGCCTGCACTGGGCAGGTCCAAGGGCTGGGAGGCCCGCCGCCGGGCGGCCAAGTCCGCCATTTTCTCGCCAATCTCTTGGGGGTCCCCCGGGACCAAGATCAACCGGGAGGCCAAGATCAGCGCCCCGCTGTGGCTGAGGGCGCTGTGGCGGTAGGAAAAGTCGTGGGCTGCCCCCTGCAGCACCTGAAATTCCAAATCCGGCCCCAGGCAGCGGGTTTCTGTGACCACATCTTTTATCTCGCCCCCGTAGGCGCCGGCGTTCATAATCACAGCGCCACCCAGGGTACCCGGGATGCCGTGGGCAAACTCTAAGCCTGCCAGCCCCTGCTCTTTGGCAAAAGTGGCCAAGCGGGCCAAAGGCACACCGCTGCCGCAGGTGATCTCCTGCGCCCCGGTGCGCTCCAGCCGGTTTAAGCAGCTATAGGTCTTCACGACTACCCGATTCAGTCCCCGGTCCGGCACCAGCAGGTTGCTGCCCTTGCCCATCAGCAAAGGGCGCACGCCATAGGTCTGACATATGCGGCACGCTGCCACCGCCTCCGCTTCCGAAGCGGGCAGCACCATGGCCCGCACCGGGCCGCCAATTTGAAAAGACGTATGGGCCGACATAGGCTCCATTTCCCGGAGCTCCAAATCCGGCACGGTTTTCCGTATCTCTGCAATGGCTTGGGATATTGCGTCCATCTTGCCTCCTGCTCTACTCTTCAGAGCTGCTCATCATAGAGCCAAAGCTCTCATCAAAGTGCTTATTGATCTGCTTAGTAAACTCCACCGCCGCATTATAGCCCATGCGCTTCTGCCGGTTGTTCATGGCCGCCACCTCGATAATTACGGCCAGGTTCCGTCCGGGTTTGACCGGCACGGTGAGGGAGGGCACATTGATGCCCAGAATGGAGGTGTATTGGTTCTCCAGGCCCAGGCGGTCATACATCATGCCATCCTGCCACTGTTCAATGTTGATGACCAGGTCAATCCGCTCGGTGGGCTTGATGGCGCCAACACCAAAGAGCCGGCGCACATCCACCACGCCGATGCCCCGCAGCTCAATATAGTATTTAATCAGCTCCGGTGCAGAGCCCACCAAGGTGGTGTCTGAAACCCGCCGAATCTCCACGGCGTCATCGGCGATCAGCCGGTGACCCCGCTTGACCAGCTCAATGGCGGTTTCACTCTTGCCCACGCCGCTCTCGCCCAAAAGCAGCAGGCCCTCGCCATAGACCTCCACCAGTACGCCGTGGCGGGTGATCCGAGGTGCCATGGCCACTTTCAAGGCGCTGATAATCCCCGCCATGAGTTCAGAGGTGACCCGAGGGCTTTTTAGAATCGTCACATCGTATTTTTTGGCCATCTCCAGGCATTCCGGAAAGACCTCCATACCGTGGCAAACGATGAGGGCCACGATCTTCTGAGCCATAAGGGCCTGGAACTGTTTCATCCGCTCTTCCGGGGAGATGCCGCTTAAATAGGTGGTCTCCACCTTACCTATAATCTGTATGCGCTCCGGGTCAAAATAATCATAAAACCCGGTGAGCTGCAGGCCCGGCCGGTTCACATCCGACATAGTCACCTGTTTCTCTTTAAAATCGGAGGATTCATGCACAATCTCCAGGTTAAATTCTTCTACGACTTTTGCAAGGGCAATGGTGTATTTTTTATCCATATCCCAGCCATCCTTTCCCAGGCAGTTTTTCTGTCCAGCTTTTTCAGCGCCGCCAAATGGGGCACAAGGGGATAACTCTATAATTAGATTTTAAACAATAATCCCCACTTTTGCAAGCACTAACCCCGTTTCGCCCCAGATAACCCGGTGAGAAAAAATATGCTTGCTTTTTTTCGATTTTTCTGCTATTATAGTATCCGCTGCTTATAAACGAGGTAAGTTCTGGTGTCAGCAAGGAGGTGCAGCAGATGGCTAAGTGTGAATTTTGCGATAAGGATATTGCTTTCGGTATCAAAGTGAGTCACTCTCACCGGCGTTCCAACCGCACCTGGAAACCCAATGTCAAGCGTGTCAAGGCGATTGTGGATGGCTCTCCCCGCCATGTTTACGTCTGTACTCGGTGTCTCCGCAGCGGCAAAGTCACCCGTGCTGTGTAAAGCATACCCATTGTATCGTGTAGGCCTGCAGGCATCTGCAGGCCTTTTGTTTTGTAGAAAACGGGCCCGAAAAAGCCGTGGCTTTTTCGGGCCCGTTTTGCTTTTTCTTTTTTAGTTTACCCAGGTCTCCTCTGCCGGAGACGGCTCAGACCTTTTCGGCCGGCACATGAGCTCCCGCATGGCCTGGCGGGGGTCTTTCTCCTCATAGAGCACCCGATAGGCCTCCACCGTGATGGGCATATCTACGCCTAGCTTGACTGCCTCCTCATAGGCGGCCTTGGTGGCAAAATACCCTTCTACCGTCCCCACCTTTTCAATGGCCGCCGCCACTGGCAGGCCAGATCCAATCAAAACCCCTGCCCGGCGGTTTCTAGAGTGGCGGGAAGTACAGGTGACCACCAGATCTCCCAGGCCGGCCAGACCGGCAAAGGTCTCCTTCCTCCCGCCCAGGGCGACGCCCAGCCGGGCCATCTCCGCCAGGCCCCGGGTCATCAGGGCGGCGACGGTATTGTCCCCATAGCCCAGTCCGTCACAGACGCCGGCGCACAGGGCGATAATATTCTTCAATGTGGCGCACAGTTCCACCCCCACCACATCCGTAGTGGTATAGACCCGGAACCGCTCATTCATGAAGGTATCCTGTACCAGTTCTGCAACGGCCAGGGTCTTGGATGCGGAAACACAGGCTGTGGGCACACCACGGCCCACCTCCTCTGCGTGGGAGGGGCCGGAGAGCACCACAATGGGCACTTGCGGGCCCAAAACCTCTTCTAAGACTTGGGAGAAACGGCGGAACCCGTCTTCCTCCACACCCTTGGAAACGCAAACCACGGTACAGCCCGCTGGCAGATACGGCTGCAACTTCTCCGCCGTCTGCCGGACGGCAAAGGACGGCGTGGCAATCACCACCATCTCCCGGTCTGCCACACAGGAAATATCTGCCGTCACCTGGATCCCGGTGGACAGTTCCACCCCGGGCAAATATGGGCTGCTCCCCGTTAAACGGATCGCCTCTGCCTCTTTTTCAAAGGCGGACCATAGCGTCACGGCATGGCCGTTTTCAGACAAAAGCGCCGCTAAGGCCGTCCCCCAGCCGCCGCTGCCCAAAACAGAAATTTTCAAGTCCTCACCCGCTGTCTATCCTAGAATCGGTATTGTTGCGCCATTTATTTTTTCAAAACAAATTTGGACTCCTGCCCGTGGATCAGCCGCAGGATATTGTCCTTGTGCCGAATGATCAGCAAAGCGCCGCCTACAGCGGCAATAGCCACCTCAATGGGGCCGCCGATGCCAAAAATAATCATGGACACCGGAAAGGCTACGCCTGCCCCCACGGAGCCCAGGGACACGTACCGGGTACAAATGGTCAAAAGCAAAAAAACGCCCCAGGTGGCCAAGCCCACCCGCCAGTCGATAAACCAAACCACCGTCCCGCCGGTAAGTACTGCTTTCCCGCCCTTGAAGTGATAAAACACGGGAAACACATGCCCAAACATGGAGCAGACGCCGGTAATGCAGCGGCCCAGGAGCCAATAGTCATATTTGCCCAGCAGCCAGCCGCCCAAAAGCATGGGCAGCACGGTTTTTAACACGTCAATGGCAATGACCAGCAGCACGCCGCCCTTGCCAAATACCCGATAGAAGTTGGTAAGGCCGGGGTTTCCGCTGCCAAATTTTCGAATATCTTTTTTATAAAAGTACTTGGATGCAATAATCGCACCGTTTACACCGCCCAGCAAGTAGGCCAGGACGGCCACAGACACGATGGCCCACCAAAACATACGGCAACGCTCCTATAGACCTTATTCTTTGTCCCCTCTCTGCCGGACGACCATGCGGATGGGCGTGCCCTCCAGCTTGAATACGCTGCGGATCTGGTTTTCCAGGTACCGCTGGTAAGAAAAGTGGAACAGTTCGGCGTCGTTCACAAACGCCACAAAGTTGGGTGGCCGGACTCCGGTCTGGGTCATGTAGTAGATTTTCAGCCGCCGGCCCCGGTCTGTAGGAGGCTGCACCCGGGCGGTGGCATCCGCCAGGATGTTGTTGAGCATACCTGTGGTAATGCGCATGCCGCTCTGCTCATAGACCGAGTTGATCAAAGGGAATAGTTTATTTAAGCGCTGCCCGGTGAGGGCAGAGATGAACAAAATGGGCGCATAGGTCATATAGGACAGGTCCCGCCGGATCTCCTGGCGCATTTTGTCCATGGTCTTGTCGTCCTTTTCCACCAGGTCCCATTTGTTGACCAGAATGATGGAGGCCTTTCCCGCCTCGTGGGCCAGGCCGGCCACCTTGGTATCCTGCTCGGTGACGCCCTCTCTGGCGTCAATCATAATCAGGCACACATCCGCCCGGTCGATGGCCATCTGGGAGCGGAGCACGCTGTATTTCTCAATCCGGTCATCCACCTTGGACTTGCGGCGAATACCGGCCGTGTCAATGAACACATAGCTGCCGTACTCGTTGGTAAAGCGGCTGTCGATGGCGTCCCGGGTGGTACCCGCCACGTCGCTGACAATGACCCGCTTTTCCCCCAGAGCCAGATTGGTCAGGGAGGACTTGCCCACATTGGGCTTGCCGATCACTGCCACTTTGATGGCGTCGTCTTCCGCTTCCTCCTCTTCCTGGGGCGGGAAGTAGGCCATACAGGCGTCCAACAAATCCCCGGTGCCATGCCCATGGAGGGCAGAGACCGGGATGGGATCCCCCAGGCCCAGGGAATAAAACTCATACACGTCCCCGTCCACCGGGCCCACCGAGTCCGCCTTGTTTACAGCCAACACCGTGGGCTTTTTGGAGCGCAGGAGCATATTGGCCACCTCTTGGTCGGCGGCGGTAACTCCCACACGCAGATCTGTGACCAGAATGATCACATCCGCCGTGTCTATGGCAATCTGGGCCTGCTCCCGCATGAACTGGAGCAGATCGTCATTGGTGCTGGGCTCAATGCCGCCGGTGTCCACCAGGTCAAAGCTGCGGCCGCACCAATCCGCCTCCGCATATATCCGGTCCCGGGTCACGCCGGGGGTATCTTCCACGATGGAGAGGCGCTTGCCCACCAATTTATTAAAAAGCATGGACTTGCCCACATTGGGCCGGCCCACAATCGCAATCAGCGGTTTGGCCATTTACTCTCCTCCCGTTTGCAGCATTGCATCCGCCAATTCAAACCCGTCCTGGGCCACCACGGTAACGGGGACGCCCAGAGCCGCTTCCACCTGGTCCACCGTCACATCGTCTAAAAAGACGCCCTCTCCATGGCGGAGCATGTTCTGGGGGATCAGCAGCCGCTGTCCCAAGTCCTTACCCCGCAGCTGGGCGATCAAGTCCTGGCCGGTAATCAGGCCGGCCACATCGATGCTGTGGCCGAAAAAATCATTTTGAATGGGGAAAATGGTTCCTTTTATTATACCATCGCACTCTTGGGCCATGTGTAAAAGATTTGTGAATAGTGGGGCCGCCGCCACCCCGGTGGCCAGGGAAAAGGGCGTCGGCGCCGCTGTGGGGATCAGATTCAGGGCGGCCCGGAACTCCGTCTCCAGCAGCCGCAGCAGGCCCACCCCGTTTTCCAACTGGATATAGGACTCGTAAAACTCGTCCGGGGGCAGTTCCCGGCCGGCCTTCAGATACAATTCATCGGAACAGAAAAAGATCCGGGTCCCGTGCCGGGCCAGACAGCCCTGGGCAAAGGCCTCCACCATGTCCACCGTGGCCGCCGCCGTCTCCCGGTTATAGGGGGTCAGCTTGGGAAGTCCCTCCCGATACCGGGTCAGGCCCACAGGCACAATGGATACACTGCGGACGCCGGGGTACATGGCCTCCAGATCCTCCATAGACTTCTGCAGGGCCGGCCCGTCGTTGATGCCGGGGCAGGCCACGATCTGGCAGTTCATCTCAATCCCCGCTGATGCAAACCGGCGCATCAGCTCTATGCCCCGGCCCCCGTTCCGGTTGCCCAAGAGGTAGGAGCGGAGCTCCGGATCCGTGGCATGGACGGACACATTGATGGGGCTGATGTGCAGGTCAACAATCCGCTGGGCCTCCCGCTCAGACAGGTTGGTAAGGGTGATGTAGTTGCCCATGAGGAAGCTGAGGCGGGCGTCATCATCCTTAAAATACAGGGTCTCCCGCATCCCCGGGGGCAGCTGGTCCACAAAGCAGAAGAGGCACCGGTTGGCGCAGGAGCGGGCCCGATCCATCAGATAGGTCTCAAAGCTCAGGCCCATATCCTCCCCCTCTTCCTTGGAAAGGGAAAGGGTCCGCTGCCCCCCGTCCGCCGCCTCCAAGACCAGGGTCAGCTCCGGGTCGTAGCCGTAGAACTTATAGTCCAGCACATCCTGGATGGCATGGCCGTTGATAGAGACCAGGCGTTCCCCCACCTGGATGCCGGCCCGTTGGGCGGGGCTGCCGCTGTCTATGTCTTTGATCTGCGGTTTCATCCCCCGCCTCCTTTTCTCCGTCCCTGTATATCCCATGCCTACGTAACAAAATAGCGGTGGATGCATCCACCGCTATTTTCCTTTTCGTCGGTTGGGCCTTACTTTGCAGCCTCAACTTTGATGACTTCCCGGCCCTTGTAATAGCCGCAGGACTTGCAGGCTCTGTGGGGCAGGTGATACCCACCGCACTGGGGACAGGTAACGATGCCGGGAGCTTCCAGCTTCCAGTGGGAAGAACGCCTCTTATCTCTCCTGGCCTTGGATACTTTTCTCTTTGGAACCGCCATGGTGACACCTCCTTAAAGCCTCGCTGTCTTGCAGCTGTGCTGTGTTATTCTTTATCCTCTAACAGCTGCTTTAATGCAGCCAATCTTGGATCCACTTCTTTTTCGCAATTGCAGGGTCCCTCGTTTAAGTCCTTGCCGCAGCGGGGGCACAGCCCCTTGCAGTCCGGCTGGCACAAAAACCGGGTCTCCATGCCTAACACCAAATTGGTGATGACAATCTCATCAACATTGGCATAGATTCCCTCTTCCAGAGGGTAGATGTCTGTATTGCGCTCGTCCTCCAGCTGGGGGGCCAAGACCTCCTCCACCGAGAAGGCATAGGGCCGTTGAAAGACCTTACCGCAGCGGGCACAGGTGCAGGAAAGCTCTGTCTCTACCTCTGCCTGGAGATACAGCACGTCCGCCGAGTTGAAGACCTGGCCCCGGATGGACAGAGGGGTCAGGAATGCCTGGATCCCGTCAAAAGTCATATCCGCCGGGACCTGCAGGTCATAGGCAAAGGGCAGCTGCCCGCCGGGCTTATAGATAATGGCGCTTACATCCAGACGCATGGCACACCTCGCTACAGTTGCCTTGATATTATAGATGAAAAGCGCCCCTTTGTCAACGGAAAAATTCATTTCTCCTCTCCCCCGCTCTTGTGACAGCCAAGGCGCTGTGCTATAATGGCTCCACCGGGGCCATACCAAGGCTTTCCGGCCTGAGGAGGCTGAACCATGCGGGAGCTGAAGCTATCCCAAAATGACATAAATCAACGTCTGGACCGCTTTGTGAGCAAGGCGGTTCCTCTGCTGGCAGAATCCCTGCTGCAAAAGTATATCCGCATCAAGCGGATCAAGGTCAACGGCAAGGGGGCCAAGCGGGACTACCGGCTCCAGGCCGGGGACACGGTACAATTATATATTAACGACGAGTTTTTTGACACCCCTCGGGAGGAAAATGCCTACCTGGCTGTGGCAAAGCCCCGGCTATCCATCGTCTATGAAGATGCAAACATCCTGCTGCTGGATAAGCCGGCGGGGATGCTCTGCCATTCCGACGGGACCTGGTCCCACAATACGCTGCTGGCCCATATGCAGGCCTATCTGTACCAGAAAGGGGAATTTCGCCCCGGCCGGGAAAACGCCTTTGCCCCGGCCCTTTGCAACCGCATTGACCGGAATACCCAGGGCATTGTCATCGCCGCAAAAAACGCCCAGGCCCTGCGGATCATGAATGAAAAGATCCGGGCCCGGGAAGTGCAGAAGTACTACCTCTGTATCGTCCACGGCCGGCCCCAGCCTGCCGCCGCCACACTCAGCGGCTACCTATTTAAAGACGCAGTGAAAAACCGGGTCTATGTGCGCCAGAGCCCGCAGCCCGGGGCCAAGACGGCTGTCACAAAGTACCGGACGCTGGCCAGCCGCCAGGGACTGAGCCTGGTGGAATGTGATCTGCTCACCGGGCGCACCCACCAGATCCGGGCCCAGATGGCCGCCGCCGGGTATCCCCTGTTGGGGGACGGCAAGTATGGCCGGGAACGGGACAACAAACCCCTGGGTGAGAGCGGCCAAAAACTCTGTTCTTACAAGCTCCGCTTTGCCTTTCAATCGGACGCCGAGGATTTAAACTATCTCCGGGATAAAACCTTCTCTCTTACCCATGTGGACTTTGCAGAGAAATATTTCCCCAACGTGTTGGCAGGGCTGTCCTGTGCAGATCGGTAGCCTAGGCGCCAGGTGCCCGCTTGGAAACACATATACGACATAAAATAAGGGTTTTTTATCCCTGCTTCCGTAAAATTTACCGAAAAATATTTTCCAGGGCTCATAGGCATTGACAATTGATGTTTTTAAAGATATATTTAACTCGCATATTTCGGCAGCGTGTGACGGTAGCCACTCCGGAATATGCGATTTTTCTTGTTGGCCTATTTTCTATGCAAGGGCACAGCAAACTGTCATGCATCGCTGTTTTCCTCTGAGGTGGAGGCGTACCCATGACACAGGAAATTTAAAATTTTATTGGGAAACGGGGGAGGATAAATGTCCAAGGAGCTCATCCGCCTGGTGGACTGCACCATGGCGTTTGACGGTGAAGTAGTTTTAGATTCAATCAACATTTATTTCAATGATATGGAGTTTCTCACTCTGTTGGGGCCCAGCGGCTGTGGCAAAACCACAACGCTGCGCATCATCGGCGGCTTTCAAAAGCCAACGTCCGGGGACGTGTACTTCGACGGGGTGCGAATTAATGATGTCCCGCCCTATAAGCGGAAAGTCAACACCGTCTTTCAGAAGTACGCCCTGTTTCCCCATTTGGACGTCTATGAAAACATTGCCTTCGGCCTGCGCCTAGCCAAGCTCAGTGAACGGGAGCTGGATATGCGGGTCACGGAGATGCTGGAAACCGTCAGCCTCCGTGGGTTCGAAAACCGAAAGGTAAACTCTCTGTCAGGCGGACAGCAACAGCGGGTGGCAATTGCCCGGGCCCTGGTCAACCGGCCAAAGGTCCTGTTGCTGGACGAACCGTTGGGCGCTCTGGATATGCGGCTTCGGAAAGATATGCAAAACGAGCTGAAGCGCATCCAGCAGCAGATGGGCATCACTTTTATTTATGTGACCCATGACCAGGAAGAGGCCCTAGCCATGTCGGACACGGTGGTGGTCATGAACAAGGGCCGCATCCAGCAGATCGGCACCCCGGAGGATATTTATAACGAGCCGAAAAACGCCTTTGTGGCGGATTTCATCGGCGAGAGCAATATCCTAGACGGCATCATGCGGGAGGACCGGGTGGTGGAGTTTTTGGGCAAGAAGTTTGCCTGTGTGGACACGGGCTTTGCCAAAAACGAGCCGGTGGACGTGGTGATCCGCCCCGAGGACGTGGACATCGTCCCCGCCCAACAGGGCCTGCTCTGCGGCACCGTCACCAACTTCACCTTTAAAGGCATTCACTACGACATCATTGTGGACTTTAAGGGCTTTAAATGGCTGGTTCAGACCACGGACTTCCACCCGGTGGGGGCCTATATCGGCATCCAGCTGGAGCCGGACGCCATCCACGTGATGAAAAAGAGCGAATACTCCGGGTTGTACGGCGACTATAGTTCCTATAGCGCCGAGTACGATGAGATCAACGACCCCACCGAACCGGCGGAAGGCGAAGGGGAGGGCGAAGCCGATGAAGCGTAGCAGTTTCCTGGCCGGCCCCTATTTGGTCTGGATGTTCTTATTCACCCTGATCCCCCTGGGCATCGTGGCTTACTATGCCTTTACCAACGGCACGGGCCAGTTTACCTTGGAAAATGTGGCCCGCATCGGCAATTATCTGCCCGTATTTTTAAACTCTATCTGGATGGCTTTGGTGGCCTCGGCCATCTGTCTGGTGATCGGTTATCCGGTGGCCTACTATATTGCCAAGTCCCCGCCGTCCCGGCGGCGGATCTTAAGCCTGCTTTTGATGCTGCCCATGTGCATGAGCTTCCTGCTGCGCACCCTGGCCTGGGTAGCCCTGCTGGAAGACACCGGCATCATCAACAATATATTGGGCGCCATCGGCATCGGGCCCCTGCCGCTGATCCGCAACAGCGGGGCTGTGATCCTGGGCATGGTCTACAACTACCTGCCCTATATGATCATGCCCCTATATACGGTGATCATGAAAATTGATCCCATGCTGATTGAGGCGGCCCAGGACCTGGGGGGCGACGGGAAGTCCGTCTTCTTCCGGGTAACCCTGCCCCTATCCACCCCCGGGATTATCTCCGGCGTCACCATGGTGTTTGTCCCGGCGGTGAGCACCTTCTATATCTCCCAAAAGCTAGGCAGCGCCGGCACCACCATGATCGGCGACGTGATTGAGGCCCAGCTCAAAACCGCTTACAACCCCAACTTGGGCGCCGCCCTTTCCCTGGTGCTCATGGTGATGATTTTCATCTGCATCGGGCTCATGAACCGGTTCTCCTATGACGATGAAAGCATGGTGACCATATGAGACGATTTAATAAGATCTTTACCATTGTGGTGTTTGTTTTTCTCTATCTGCCCATGGTCGTCCTCATCGTGGCCTCTTTCAACACGGGGACCTATGTTGGCGCCTTTGAGGGCTTCACCTTTGACCAGTACGGCGAACTGTTTCGGGACCGGGTGCTGCTGCCCCTGCTTTTAAACTCGTTGATTTTGGCTGTATCCTCGTCCCTCATCGCCACAGTTTTAGGCACGGTGGCCGCCGTGGCGATTCACTCCATGGGCAAGCGGATGCGGAAATTCACCATGGGGCTTACCAACATCCCCATGACCAATCCGGACATCGTCACCGGTGTCTCCCTGGCGCTGCTCTTTGCCTTTGTGGGGCGGCAGCTGCTGCACACCAACAACGTGCTGGGCTTTGTCACCCTACTCATCGCCCATATCACCTTTAATCTCCCCTATGTGATCCTGTCGGTGATGCCCAAACTCTCCCAGATGAACCCCCATTTGCAGGAGGCGGCGCTGGACTTGGGCTGCACCCCCATACAGGCCTTTTTCAAAGTGGTCATCCACGAGATTATGCCCGGCATCATCTCCGGCGCTCTGATGGCGTTCACCATGTCTCTAGACGACTTTGTCATCAGCTATTTTGTCTATGGGCCCAGCTATGTGACCCTGCCTGTAGAGATCTACAACTACACGAAAAAGCCCCTGCACCCCAAAATCTACGCCCTGTTTACTTTGCTCTTCCTGGCCATCTTGTTGGTCATGGTTCTTATGAATATCCTCCAGGCCAAGGATGAGAAGAAGCGTATCAAATTTCTAAAACCAAAAAAGGAGCATTGATGAATTGAAAAAGAAACTGTTTTCCCTGCTGGTCGTTTGTATCCTGGTCTTCTCCCTGCTGCCCACCAGCGCATTTGCCGCAGACGAGACCATCACCATCAACGTCTACAACTGGGGCCAGTACATTTCTGACGGCACCGACGGCTACATCGATGTAAACGCCGCCTTCACCGAGGCGACGGGGATCGAGGTCAACTACATGACCTTTGATACCAATGAGAGCCTGTACACCCGGCTGAAGACCGGCGGCGCCTCCTACGATGTGATCATCCCCTCCGATTATATGATCGCCCGGCTCATTGAAGAGGATATGCTGGAAGAGATTAATTTCGACAACATTCCCAACTACCAGTACATTGACGAGGCCTATAAGAACACCGACTACGACCCGGAAAACAAGTACAGCGTTCCCTATACCTGGGGCACTGTGGGCGTGATCTACAACACCAAGTACGTGGACGAGGCGGACATCGGCAGCTGGGACCTGCTGTGGAACGAGAAGTACGCCGGGAAAATCCTGATGTTTGACAACCCCCGGGACGCCTTTGCCATTGCGGAGAGCATGCTGGGCTATGACCTGAACACCGAAGACGAGGCGGAGCTGGAAGCCGCCGCCGATCTGTTGCGGGAGCAGAAACCCCTGGTACAGCAGTATGTAATGGACCAGATCTATGACAAAATGATCCAGGAGGAGGCCTATATCGCCCCCTATTACGCTGGGGATTACCTGTGGATGCTGGACGACAACGAGGATCTGGGCTTCTACTTCCCGGAAGAGGGCTTCAACATTTTCATTGACGCCATGTGCATCCCCAAGGGCTGCCAGAACAAGGAGGCGGCTGAGGCCTATATCAACTTCCTTTGCAGCCCGGAGATCAGCGGTCAGAACCTGGATTACCTAGGGTACTCCACCCCCATCTCCGAGGCCAAGCAGTATATGGATCCCGAAATGGCCAACAGCGAGATCGCCTATCCCACAGAAGAGACCCTGGCCAATGCCACCAGCTTTGTAAACCTCTCTGACGAGGCCACCCAGCTGATGGATAGCCTGTTTTTGGACGTGAAGACGGAGAGCTCTTCCTCCACTTTGATCATCGTTATAGCGGCAGTTGTCGTGGTCGCTGTGGTGGTGCTCCTCATCGTGTTTACCCAGCGGAAGAAACGGAAAAAAGCCAGACGGGGCACGATGAAATAAAACTAGATAACAATAAAAAAATGCGACTGCAAATTGCAGCCGCATTTTTTTATTGTCTTTTACAGGCTTTTCACCCGGTCCATCACTGCCTCCTGGAAGTCCATCACATCGTGCTGGTACTCCTCCTCCATAAACTTGGAGGTGATGAGGAAATCCGCCGTGGCCTTGTTGTTGGCAATGGGGATGTCATAGACCTGGGCAATGCGCAGCAGGGCCTTTACATCCGGGTCGTGGGGCTGGGCCGTCAGCGGGTCGGAGAAGAAGATGACAAAGTCGATCTTCCCGTCTACAATCCTGGCGCCGATCTGCTGGTCGCCCCCCAACGGGCCGCTTTTATAGGGCGTCACCGGCAGCCCCGTCCGGTCGGAGACCATCCGGGCCGTGGTCCCTGTGCCGCACAAAAAATGCCGCTCCAAAATATGCTTATTCTGCGCACACCACTGGATCAGCCGCTCCTTCTGTCCATCATGGGCGATGAGGGCAATATGTTTTTTCTTTTCAATGGTCAGCGTCATCCATTTTTCCGCCATATAGGTATACCCCTTTCTATGTATCGGCACAGCGCTGTCATATTTCTGGTTATATATTTTTATTATACTTGCTTTTTTCGGGATAGAAAAGCTCTTTTCCCCAAAAAGCGCCTTTTTTCTCAGACAACAAGAAAGCGGGCCAAAGCCCGCTTTCTTTTATGTATTCTTATCTGTCTGGTGCATCTGCTTTAGGTTTCCAATCTTTAGGCTCCGCTTATCCAGCTCGGCCAACACGTCCTCCAAGGGGATATCCAGTTCCACCATCATCACCATCAGGTGGTACAGCAGGTCGGAGATCTCTCCCACGGTGTCTGTATCCACACCGTTTTTAGCGGCGATGATGGTCTCTGCGCACTCCTCCCCCACTTTCTTCAGGATCTTGTCCAAGCCCTTATCAAACAAATAGCAGGTGTAAGACCCCTCCTGGGGATTGGCCCGCCGGTCCTGGACCACCTTGTACAGGCTTTGTAATGTATCGTTCATTTGGATTCCCCCCATATTTTTTTAAAGAAGCAGCTCTCTGCCCCGGTGTGGCAGGTCGGCCCATCCGGCTGGCACAACAGCAGCAAGGTGTCGCTGTCGCAGTCTGTCCACATCTCCTTGACATGGAGAAAGTGGCCGGAAGTCTCTCCTTTGTTCCACAGCTTTTGCCGGCTGCGGCTCCAAAACCAGGCTGTCTTGGTCTCCAAGGTCAGGCGCACGGCTTCTTCGTTGGCAAAGCCCAGCATCAGCACCTTTTTGGTGTCCACATGCTGGATGATCACCGGGATCAGCTCCGATTTTGCAAAGAGTTCCTTAATATCCATGGCCAACATCCCTCCGTACCGGTATATTCTGCTCCGCCAGATAGGCCTTCACTTGGGGCACCGTCAGCTCCCCGAAATGGAACAGGGAAGCCGCCAGAGCGGCGTCAGCGTCCGCCTCCCGAAAGACCTGGGCAAAATGCTCCAAGCTGCCGCAGCCGCCGGAGGCAATCACGGGAATCCCCACCGCCTCTGTCACCGCCCGGGTCATGGCGATGTCAAACCCGGCCTTGGTGCCGTCAGCATCCATGGAGGTGAGGAGGATCTCCCCTGCGCCCAATTCCTCGCCCCGGCGGGCCCAGGCCACGGCGTCCATCCCGGTGCGGATCCGGCCACCGTTGATCACCACTTCAAAGCCGCCGTCCTCTTTGGCCCTAGCATCAATGGCCAGGACCACGCATTGGCTGCCAAATTTGTCCGCCGTCCGGGCAATCAGCGTCTCGTCCCGGACCGCTGCGGAGTTCACGGAGATCTTATCCGCCCCCACCCGCAGCAGCTTTTGAAAATCCTCCACGGTGCGGATGCCGCCCCCCACTGTCAGGGGGACAAACACCTGCTGGGCCGTCTCCCGGACCACATCCGCCACAGTTTTCCGCTGCTCATGGGTGGCGGTGATGTCCAGAAACACGATCTCATCGGCGCCCTGGTCGCTGTAGTACTTGGCCAGCTCTACCGGGTCGCCTGCGTCCCGGATATTTACAAAGTTCACACCCTTGACCACCCGGCCGTCCCGCACGTCCAGGCAGGGGATAATGCGTTTTGCCAGCATATCCTTCCCTCCTATGCCTGGGAGCCGGCTAGGGCAATGGCCGCCTCCAGAGAAATGGTCCCGGCGTAATAGGCCTTGCCGATGATCACCCCGTCTACGCCGACGGCTAGAAGCCCATGGATATCCATCAAGTGGGTCACGCCGCCGGAGGCGATGATCTGGCAGTTTACCGCCTGGCGCAGGGCCCGGAGCCGCTCAATGGGCGGACCGGACAGGGTCCCGTCAGTATCTATGTCTGTAAAGATAATTGTCTTTACACCCATACGCTCTATTTTTTGCGCAAATTCCAGGGCGTTCAGTCCGGAGTTTTCCGTCCAACCCTTGGTGCGGACCAGGCCGTCCTTGGCGTCAATGCCTACGGCGATGCGGGGCCCGTATTTGGCCACCGCCGCCGCCACAAAGTCTGGGTCTGTCACCGCTGCCGAGCCGATGACCATGCGGTAGACCCCCAGGGCATCCGCCTGGTCCAGATCCGCCATAGACCGCAGGCCGCCGCCCAGCTCCACCTGCAGGCCGGTCTCGGCTGCTACCTGACGCACGGTATCCCGGTTGCGCCCAGCGCCGGTGAGGGCTCCGTCTAAGTCCACCATGTGGATATATCGGGCCCCGGCGGCATAAAAGGCCCGTGCCACCTCCAGGGCGTCCTCCGCCACCTTGTGGGCGGTGTCAAAGTCCCCCCGCACCAGGCGCACACAGGCCCCGTCTTTTAAGTCGATTGCAGGCAATACGATCATATTACCCTCCTAATGATACGAAATTCCGCAGCATCTGCATGCCGATCTCCCCGCTCTTTTCCGGGTGGAATTGGCAGCCAAACACATGGCCGGCAGCCACGATTCCCGCCACATGCTCCCCGTAATCCGCCGTGGCGATCAAATTCTCCCGCCGGGCCACTTCCCCACAGAAGCTGTGGACAAAATACACATAGGCCCCCTCCGGTACCCCCTGGGTCAGGGCGCAGGGCTGCAGCAGCTCTAAGCTGTTCCAGCCGATGTGGGGCAGTTTCTTATCCGCCTGGATCAGGCGCACCCGGCCGGGGATCAGGCCCAAACCCGCTGTTTCCCGGATTTCTTCACTGGTGTCAAAAAGCATTTGCATGCCCAGACAAATCCCCAGCAGGGGCTTTGTCGCCGCCTCCCGGCGGAGCAAATCCACAAAGCCGCCTTTTTCCAGCTGTTCCATGGCCGCCGGGAAGGCGCCTACCCCGGGCAAAATGAGCCGGTCCGCCTTTTGAATCTCCGCCGGGTCGGCGGTAATGCGGCAGTCCGCCCCCAAATAGGCCAGGGCATTGGTAACGCTCATCAGGTTCCCGGCCCCGTAGTCAATAATCGCAGTATATCCCATCAGGCCAAGACTCCTTTGGTGGATGTAACGCTGTCCCCTTCCACTCGGACGGCCTCTTTCATAGCCAGGCCCAGGGACTTAAAGATCCCCTCCAGCACGTGGTGGGAGTTGGCGCCGTAAAAGGCCTTCTGGTGCAGGGTAATCCCCGCATTAAAGGCAAAGGCCCGCATAAACTCCTCTGTCAGGCAGGAGTCATAGCCCTGGATAATCTCCTGGGGCAGGGGCGCATCATAGACCAGATAAGCCCGGCCACTGATGTCCAAGGCGGTAAAACACAGGGCCTCGTCCATGGGCACATAGGCAGAGGCAAACCGGCGGATGCCCTTCTTGTCTCCTAGGGCCTCTTTTACCGCCTGGCCCAGGGCAATACCCGTGTCCTCCACCGTGTGGTGGCCGTCTACATACAGATCCCCCACCACCTTCAATTTCACGCCGAAGCCGGCGTAAAACAAAAAGGCCGTGAGCATATGGTCAAAAAAGCCGATGCCGGTGGAAACCGCCACCGGGCCGCCGTCCAGGCAGAGGTCCAGTTGGATGTCCGTCTCCTTGGTCTTGCGGATAATCTGCGCCTGTCTCATTGGTCGTTCCCCCTTTCCCCTGCATCTGGAAATCGCACGGCGATGGAGTTGGCATGGGCCGTCAACCCCTCCGCCTGGGCAAAGATCTCAATTGCATCGTGCACCGCCTCCAAATCCTCCCGGGCATAGGCGATGACGCTGGTTTTCTTTAAAAAGCTGTCTACAGACAGCGGGGAGAAGAACCGGGCCGTCCCCGACGTAGGCAGCACATGGGAGGGCCCCGCCATGTAATCCCCCAAAGGTTCCGGCGAGTACCGGCCCAGGAAGATCGCCCCGGCGTTTTGAATCTGGGGCAATAGGTCCTCCGGCGACTTTGTCATAATCTCCAGGTGCTCCGGCGCAATCTCGTTGGCAATGGCGCAGGCCTGGTCTAAGTCAGCGCATACGATGATGGCCCCGTAGTCCATAAGGGACCGCTCCATAACCTCCCGCCGCTCCAAATAGGCGGTCTGCCGCTCCAGTTCTCTGGCAACCGCATCCGCCAGGGCAGAAGAATCTGTCACCAGTACGGCGCTGGCCATCATGTCATGCTCCGCCTGGCTGAGCAGGTCCGCCGCCACATACACGGGATCCGCCGTCTCGTCGGCAATGACCAGCACCTCCGACGGGCCGGCAACCATGTCAATGTCCAGCTGGCCGAAGGCCAACCGCTTGGCCGCCGCCACATAGGCGTTGCCCGGCCCCACCAGCTTGTCCACCCGGGGCACAAACCCCACCCCATAGGTGAGGGCCGCCACTGCCTGGATACCGCCCAGGGCGATCACCCGGTCCACACCGGCAATTTGGGCCGCCGCCATAACGGCGTTGTTCAAGTTCTCCGTGGGCGGGGTCACCATGATGATCTCCTCCACCCCGGCCACCTTGGCGGGGATGGCGTTCATCAGCACAGAGGAGGGATAGGCCGCCCGGCCCCCGGGCACGTAAATCCCCACCCGGTGCAGGCCCCGGACCCTTTGTCCCAGCATGCTGCCCTGGCCCACCTGCCACTGGCTGGACTGGGGCAAGAGCCGGGCCTGGTAGTCCCGGATATTCTCCGCTGAGCGGACCATGGCGGCATATAAGTCCTGGGGACAGGCGGCCGCTGCCGCTTCCAGCTGGTCTTTTGTCAGCTCATAGGGCTCCGCTTTGTCAAACTGCAAAGAGTACTCCCGTACCGCCTCATAGCCCCGGCGGCGCACATCCTCCATGATCTCCGCCGCTGTCCGGCTGATGGCGGCGTCCGCCTCCCCCCGCCGGATATTCATGGCCTGGATCTGGACCTGGATGGCGTCCTTCGACCCTTGAATTACCTGTATCATAAGCAACGCTCACATTCCTGAATGAATTTCAAAATTTCGGACTTGTAAATCTTCATGCTGGCCGTATTGACAATCAGCCGGGCGCTCACCTGGTGAATGGTCTCAATGGGTACCAGGCCGTTGGCCTTCAGTGTGGAGCCGGTCTCCACAATGTCCACAATGGCGTCCGCCAGGCCCAGAATGGGGGCCAGCTCCACGGAGCCCTCGATTTTGATGATGGACACGTCCATGCCCTTGGAACTAAAATAGTCCCCCGCCACCTTGGGGTACTTGGAGGCGATGCGCCGGGTGCGGTAGGTCCCGTAGAAATCGTCCCCCTCCCGCACGGCCAGGGCAAACCGGCACTTGCCAAAGCCCAGGTCCAAAACCTCGTAAAACGAACGGCCGTTTTCTAAGATGGTATCCTTCCCCACAATACCCAGGTCACAGACGCCGTGCTCCACATAGGTGATCACGTCCGGCGCCTTGGCCATCACCACATCTATATTGTAGTTGGGGATAGGATGCACCAGACGACGGCCGGGTTTGCGCACCGGGGAGGTATCCATCCCCATTTTCTCAAACAGCTCCATGGACTGTTCCAGCAGCCGCCCCTTGGTAATGGCGATTTTTAGCCGGTTCACAGCGCCACCTCCTCTACCCCGTCTGCGGTTACAAACAGCGCCTTTTTAGCGCCCTTGGCCCGGGCCAGGTTCAGGGTCAATTCCCGCTCCCCCCAGGGAGAGAGCTCCGCCGTACCCCCGGGAAAGCCGTCCAACAGGTCCAGCGCCCGGCCAAAGGTGTCCGGCTCATACTGGATCACCGTCTCCAGCACCGGCAGTTTGGCCGCCGGCAAACAGTCCGCCAGATCGTCCACATATACGGCAAAACCGGTGGCGGGCATATCCTTTCCAAAGAAGCCGATCAAATGGTCATACCGGCCGCCGGCCAGGACCACCCGGCCTGCCCCCTGCACATAGCCCCGGAACACCACACCGGTGTAGTAATCCAACCGGTTTACCAAGCCCAGGTCAAAGCTGATCTTCTTGCCACGGCCGGCAGCACACAGCTCCTTATAAATGGTGCGGAGGTAGGCGATGGCTTCCATGGCGCCCTGGCCTACGGCCAGGCTCTCCGCCTCGTCCAAAGCCTCCACCCCGCCGAAGAGGAAGGGCAAGGCCCGCATAGCCCGAGCCGCCGGAGTCTCCCCAAAGGGCTCGATCAGGTCGTTGAGCAGGGCAAAATTTTTCCGCTCGATACAGGCCCGCATCTCCTCCGCCTGGTCGGCATCCACCTGCAGCTGTTCCACCAGGCTGGTGAAAAAGCCCGCATGGCCCAGCTCCACAGAGAAGTTGGCCACGCCCGTGGCCTCCAATGTGTCTACCGCCATGGTGATGGCCTCCAGGTCCCCCCGCAGGCCGCCGGCGCCGATCAGCTCAATGCCGCACTGGGCAATCTCGCTGTCCGTACCGATGTGGGCGTCGTCTGAACGGAAAATGGTCTGGTTATAGTACAGCCGCTGGGGAAACTGGGCGTTTTGCAGCTTGGTGGCCGCCACCCGGGCAATGGGGGTGGTGCAGTCGGGCCGCATCACCAAAATTTTCCCCGTGCGGTCAATGATCTTCAGCATGGACTCCTGGGGCAACGGGTTGCCGGAGCGCATAAACAGGTCGTAAAACTCCACTTCCGGCGTCACAACCTCCCAGTAGCCCCGGCGTTTAAACAGGGACGTAATGGCCGACTGGGCGGCCCGCCGGTCCCGGCACTCCGCAAACAGGCGGTCCCGGGTCCCCTCCGGCGTATTCACTGTGGGAATCGCCATGGCTTTCCCTCCTCTTTACTTTAGCGTGTTAACACATTACCATATTACTAGACAGAAGTCAACCAAAATCTAAAACAGAGAAATTTGGCTGGTATCCGGCAAGGCGCCTAAGGCGCCCAGGGCCTTGAGTTGCTCGATATGGGCAGACGAGACCTTGGAACAGCTGTCGGAAAAGTCCTCCACCGAGACAAAGACCCGGTCGTTCCGGTGCTCTACAATGTCCCGGGCCGCCGTCTCCCCCAGGCCGGAGATGGCCACAAAGGGTGGGCGCAGACCGCCTTCCACGATGCCAAACTTGGTGGCGTCGGAGGCATACAGATCGATGGAGGCAAAGTCAAAGCCCCGCATATAAAACTCATAGCAGGCCTCCAGCGTGGTGAGCAGATCCTGCTCTTTAGCGGTGGCCTCCGGGTTCATAGAGATCTCCCGGATCTTGGCCCGCACGGTGTCAATGCCCCGGGTCATCAGAGCGGCGTCAAAGCTGTCCTTTTGGCTGCGCCGGTAAAAATAGGCGCTGTAAAAGGCCAGGGGCTCATGGACCTTAAACCAGGCGATGCGGAAGGCCATCATCACATAGGCCACGGCGTGGGCCTTGGGGAAGAGATAGGAGATCTTCCGACAGGACTCGATGTACCAGGCCGGTACATTCAGTTCCACCATTTTCTCCTCCCAGCCCTCCGAGAAGCCGCCTTTCTTCACTTTGCCTTTTCGCACGGCCTCCATAATCTTAAAGGCCATCCGCTCGTCCATGCCCTTGGAGATAAGGTAGAGCATGATGTCGTCCCGGCAGCCGATGGTCTCTTTGATACCGGCTGTGCCGGAGAGGATCAGCTCCTTGGCATTGCCCAGCCACACGTCTGTACCATGGGAAAAGCCGGAGAGGCGCACCAGGGTGTCAAAGTCCTTGGGTTTGGTGTCCGCTAGCATCTGCCGGGTAAACCCGGTGCCAAACTCCGGAATACCGATGGAGCCTGTCTTGCCGATGATGGGATCGTCCTCCGGCAGGCCCAAGGGGGCCGGGGACTGGAAGATACCCATGGTCTCCTTGTCATCCAAGGGAATGGCCCGGGCGTTCACCCCGGTCATATCCTCCAGCATTTTGATCATAGTGGGGTCATCATGGCCCAGCATGTCCAGTTTCAAGAGGTTGGACTCCATCGAGTGATATTCAAAATGGGTGGTGATAATATCCGTACCCTGGTCATCCGCCGGGTGCTGCACCGGACAGAAGTCGGTCACATCCATGTCCTGGGGGATAATCACCAGACCGCCGGGGTGCTGGCCGGTGGTGCGTTTGACCCCCACGCAGCCCAGGGCCAGGCGGTTTTCCTCCGCCTTGGTCACGGTCATATTCCGCTCTTCCAGGTACTTCTTGACATAGCCGTAGGCGGTCTTTTCCGCCAGGGTGCCAATGGTGCCCGCCCGGAACACATGATCGGCACCGAAGAGCTCTTCTGTGTATTTGTGGGCCTTGGCCTGATATTCCCCGGAGAAGTTTAGGTCAATATCCGGCACCTTGTCGCCGCCAAAGCCCAAAAAGGTCTCAAAGGGGATGTCAAACCCGTCCTTGGCATAGGGCGTGCCACAGATGGGGCAGTTTTGATCCGGCATATCCGCACCGCAGCCATAGCCCTGGCCGGCGGCAAAATCGGCGTGCTTGCAGTTGGGGCAGCGGTAGTGGGCGGGCAGGGAATTTACCTCCGTAATGCCCGACAAAAAGGCCACGATAGAGGAACCTACAGAGCCCCGGGAGCCCACCAGGTAGCCCGCCTCCAGGGAGTTGGCCACCAGTTTCTGGGCGCTCATGTAAATGACATCATAGTGCCGGCCCAGGATGTCTCCCAGCTCCGTCTCCACCCGGCTTTGCACGATCTCCGGCGGGTTTTCCCCATAGAGCTCATGCATTTTGTCATATACCAGGCGCTTCAAATCCGCTTCTGAATTTTCCACCTTGGGCACAAAAAGCCCGTCCGGCAGCAGCTGAATGTCCTCACACAGATCGGCGATCTGGTTGGGGGCGTCAATCACCACTTCCCGGCACTTGGCCTCCCCCAGATAGGAAAATTCCTCCAGCATCTCCTCTGTGGTCTTGAAATAGATGGGCAGGGGCCGGTCCACATCGGGAAACTTTTTGCTGGCCAGGAGAATGCGCCGGTAAATCTCCTGTTCCGGGTCCAAAAAGTGCACGTCCCCTGTAGCCACTACCGGTTTATGCAGCCGCTCGCCCAGGGCCACGACCCGGCGGTTGAAATTCCGCAGGTCCTCCCTGTCCCGGGCCTGTTTGTTGTAGAGCATAAATTCGTTGTTGCAGAGGGGCTGGATCTCCAAGTAGTCGTAAAAGCTGGCCAGCCGCTCCAATTCCCGGTCGCTCTTCCCGGAGACCACGGCGGCAAACACCTCCCCCGCCTCGCAGGCGGAGCCGATGATGAGCCCCTCCCGATGGCGGATCAGTTCGCTTTTGGGGATTACCGGCGTCCGCTTAAAGTACTTCAAATGGCTGAGGGAAATCAGCTCATACAGATTTTTCAGGCCTTTTTTGTTCTGGGCCAGAATGATCATATGCCGGGGGTGGTAACCGCTCAAATTCCCCTGGTTCTGCTGTCCCAGATAGGGGTTGATCTGGTCAATGGTATATACCCCTGCCTTTTGGAGCATGTCGATAAACCGGGCCAGCATGTGCCCGGTGGTGATGGCGTCGTCTGACGCCCGGTGGTGCTGAAAAGCCGGCAAGCCCAAGTGGTCCGCCACGATATCCAGCTTGTGCCGCTTCAGTTCCGGAAGCAGCCCCCGGGAGAGCTGGAGGGTGTCCAGATACACCGGGTCGAAGGCGATGCCGCAGCGGTCGCAATCCGCCATGATAAACCCAATATCAAAGGAGGCATTGTGGGCCACCAAAGGCCTGCCGCCGGCAAAGTCCAAAAACATCTCCAGCGCCTGGCGAATGGAGGGGGCGTCCTGCACATCCTGGTCCCGGATCCCGGTGAGCTCGGTGATCTCCCGGGGGATGGGGCACTGGGGATTCACAAAGGTATCAAAAGTCTCTGCCACGGCCCCGTTCCGGCAGATGACGGCGCCGATCTCGGTGATCCGGTCCCGGTCCGCCTTCAGGCCGGTGGTCTCAATATCAAAGACCACAAACTCCCCGTCCAGGCGCTGGTCACAGTCGCCATGGACGGCAATATGGTCATCCACATCGTTTATGTAATAGGCCTCCACCCCGTAGAGGACCTTGATCCCCGCCTTTTGAGCCGCATGCCAGGCCTCTGGAAAGGCCTGGACCACGCCGTGGTCTGTAATGGCTACCGCCTTGTGGCCCCATTTGGCGGCCCGCTTCACCACGTCCGCCGGGTCCGACAAGGCGTCCAAAGCGGAATACCGGGTGTGCATATGCAGCTCCACCCGTTTTTCCGGTGCATTGTCCATACGTTGGGGCTTTTCGATCTCCGTAATGCTGCCGGGCTCCAAGGTGATATCCCCGTCATAGCGGTTATAACCCACCTGGCCCTGGATACGCAGGCGCATGCCCGTATGGACCCGGTCCACAATGGACTTGGCGTCCGGGTCTGTCATGAATTTGGAGACCCGGATGGAGCTGGTATAGTCTGTGATGTCAAACCCTAGGATCCAGGCCTTCCGCTTGGGGATTTCCCGGCTGGTGACGGCAAACACGTCCCCTTCAATCAGGACCCGGCCGCTCTCCAAATGGATGTCCCGGATGGCCACCGGCTCTCCCTTTACCGGGCGGCCCATGATGCTCTTGCCAGGGGCAGGGCCCTTGCTGTTGGATTTTACCCCGGCCCCGCCGCCTTTCAGTGGCGTGGCCGCCGCCTTGGGATAGACGGGCAAGATCTCCACCATGCGCAGGTCAAAAGCCCTGGCCACCGCTGTCTCCACCGCCTGGATATCCACCGGGCTGATGGGCCGGGGCAGCCGGGCAGTGAGGCGCATGGTCCGCTTTTCCCGGCTTACCGACGCAGAGAGCACCTGGGTCTCCTGTAGCTCTGCCGGCAGCTCCGTCTGCCCGTTTAAGCCCGGAAACATCTGATAAAATGCTATGGTTTTCTCATTTGCCATGAGGTCGTTTGCTCCTTATCTCTCTCGCTTCTCTTCTGTATCCCCTAAAATTCGATCCATTAAGGCGTCCGCCAGCCGGTCCATGGGTACGCCGGACTGGACGATCTCCCCCTTCTGGAAGATGACGCCCATGCCGTCCCCACCGGCCAGGCCGTAGTCCGCCGTGCGGGCCTCCCCCGGTCCATTGACCACACAGCCCATCACCGCCACCACAATGTCCTGCTGCACCGACTGAAGCCGTTGCTCCACCTCCTGGGCGATGGCGATCAAATCGATGTTGCAGCGGCCGCAGCTGGGGCAGGAGATGACCACAGGCCCGTTTTTCCGCAGGTCCAAAGCCTGCAAAATAGCCAGGCCGGCCCGCACCTCCTCCACCGGGTCGGCGGTGAGGGAGACCCGGATGGTGTCCCCAATCCCCTGCTGGAGCAGGGCGCCGATGCCAATGGACGAGCGGATAATCCCGTGATAGCTTGTCCCCGCTTCCGTCACCCCCAGATGCAGGGGGTAATCGGTGGCCGCCGCCAGCAGCTGATAGGCCTGGATCATCAGCCGTACGTTGGAGGACTTCACCGACAGGCAGATGTCGTCAAAATCCCAGCGGTTTAAAAGGGCCACATGGCCCAGAGCGCTCTCCAGCATGGCCTCCGGCGTGGGGCCGCCGTACTTGGCCAGAATCTCCTTTTCCAGGCTCCCGCCGTTGACCCCGATGCGGATGGGGATGTTTCTCGCCCGGCAGGCATCTGCCACCGCCTTCACATGGTCCGGTCCGCCGATGTTCCCCGGGTTGATGCGGATCTTGTCCGTCCCGGCAGCGGCCGCCTCCAAAGCCAGGCGGTAGTCAAAATGGATGTCCGCCACAAGGGGGCAGTGCACCTGCTCCTTTATGGCGGCAATGGCCCGGGCGGCCGCCTGATTGGGCACAGCCACCCGTACAATATCACAACCTGCCGCCTCCAGGGCCCGGATCTGGGCCACAGTGGCAGCCACGTCCTCTGTCTTTGTATTGGTCATGGACTGCACGCTCACCGGAGCACCGCCGCCCAGGGGCACACCGCCCACTTGTATCTGCCTCGTCATATCTTATCCTCTCACAATGCGCAGTACGTCGTTAAACAAGACCACCACCATCAGGCCCATGAGCAATACCAGGCCTACAGCGTGGATATACCCCTCATACTTGGGGTTGACTTTTTTCTTGGTAATCAAGGTGATCAGCCCGTTCACCAGCAGGAAGAACACCCGCCCCCCGTCCAGGGCCGGGATGGGCAGCAAATTCACCACGGCTAGGTTCACCGCAATAAAGGCAAAGAGATAGGCGATGTTCTCCAGGGCCGCCCGGCTGCTCTCCGAGGCCTCCCCCACCTGATTGATGGTGGAGACGATACCCACCACGCCGGACATATCCCCCAGGCCCGCCCGGCCGGTGACCAAATCGGAAAGACCCACCCAGACCATGCGCACAAAGTCTTTGGTGGTGTTCCAGGAATAGGCCAGTTTGCTGCCGAAGGTGGCTGCTTCTGTCCCAAAGGTGATGCCATACCGGTAGACCGTCTCCCCGTTCTCATCGGTATAGGCCCGGGTCTCCAGGGGAAAGTCCTCCAACAAAATCTCCTCGCCGTCCCGCTCAATGAGGATGTCGGCGCTGCCGCCGGCCCGGGCGGCGTACTGGGAAAAGTTAGAGGGGTAGTAGATGCGCATACCGTCAATCTCTAAAATCCGGTCCCCGGGCATCAGCCCTTCCTCCCCGGTATAGGGGAAATCGTCGGCCAGTTCGGCGATCTGGTTGGTGGCAAAGGCCGAGGCTCCGGAAAACAGCAGCACCACAATGAGAAAGCCCACCAGAAAATTCATAAAGGCGCCGGCCACCAGGACAATGAGCCGCTTCCACAGCGCCTGGTTTACAAAGGCCCGGGTGTCTTCTGACTCCCCGTCCTCCCCTTCCATGGCGCAGAAGCCGCCGATGGGCAGCACCCGCAGAGAATACAGGGTCTCCCCCTTTTGCCGTTTGAAAAAGGCGGGGCCCATGCCGATGGCAAACTCATTGACCCGGATACCGCAGAGTTTGGCCGTGGCAAAATGGCCCAGCTCATGGGTGGCGATCAAAATGCCGAAGGCGAGGATTGCAATTACGATGTACATATACTAGATAACCTTTCTGGCGATCTCCCGGGCCTGCCCGTCTGCATCCAGAATGTCCTGCAGGCTGGGATCTGCCACATGTTGCACCTGGTCCACTGCAGATTGTACACATCTGTAGATGTCGTTAAACCCCATCTCCCCATTTAAAAACCGGGCCACGGCCACCTCGTTGGCGGCGTTCAAAACGGCGCAGGCCGTGCCGCCCCGGCGGGCGCAGGCCATGGCCAGGGCCAGACAGGGGAAGGCTTTTAAATCCGGCTCCTCAAAAGTCAGGCTGCCCACAGCGGCCAGATCCAACTCCGGCACCACCCCCGGTCCCCGCCGGGGATAGGTGAGCGCCAATTCAATGGGCAGGCGCATATCCGGCAGGCCCAGCTGGGCCATCACCGAGTGGTCGCAGAATTCCACCATAGAGTGGATGATGCTCTGGGGGTGGACCAGGACCTGGATCTGGTCCGGCGCAGCTCCAAATAGATGCATGGCCTCAATAAACTCCAGGCCTTTATTCATCATGGTGGCGGAGTCAATGGTGATCTTGGCCCCCATGGACCAGTTGGGGTGGCGCAGGGCCTGCTGGGGTGTCACCGTCTCCAGTTCTGCAAATTGCTTGCCCCGAAACGGGCCGCCAGAGGCCGTAATCAGCAGGCGGCGCAGCGTCTTCCCCTGGCCGGACGCCATCAGGCACTGAAAAATGGCGGAATGCTCCGAATCCACAGGGATAATCTCTGCCCCGGTCTCCCGGGCCAGGTCCATCACCAGCTTACCGGCGCAGACCAAAGTCTCCTTATTGGCCAGGGCAATCCGCTTTTTTGCCCGGATCGCCTCCAATGTGGGCAGTAGGCCCACATTGCCCACCACAGAAGTGACCACGGTATCCGCCGCATCCAAGGTGGCGGCGGCGGTGAGCCCCTCTTGTCCCCAAAGGACCTGGGTATCCAAATCCCGGATCCGGGCCTGCAGGTCTTTGGCCGCAGCCTCTGCAAACAGCACCGCCAGCTGGGGGCGGAACCGGCGCACCTGGTCCTCCAGGGCCTGCACATTGTGCCCGGCGGCCAGGGCCGCCACAGGCAGGTTTAAAGTCGCCGCCACGTCCAGCGTCTGCCGGCCGATGGATCCCGTGGACCCTAAAATGGAAATGCCTTTTGCCATTGTCTCATCCCCTATAGGATATGCCTATTTACCTAAAAAATGCCGGCAGCCATAGAACAAGGCCGCTCATTACCGGCACAATAAAAATCACACTGTCAAACCGGTCCAAAATGCCGCCGTGCCCCGGCAGCAGGTGCCCGTAGTCCTTGATTGCATGCTCCCGCTTGATCAGGGAGAAGGCCAGATCCCCAATCTGGGACACCGGAGCGCCCACCAGCGCATACACGGCCAGGCGCCAATAGGACACCGTAAAGCCCAGGGCCTGCAAAATCAGACCGTAGAGCAGGGTGAAGGCCACCGCCGTCACCACGCCGCCTATGGCCCCCTCCACCGTCTTTTTGGGACTCACCCGGGGGGCCAGTTTGTGCCGGCCAAAGAGCATCCCGGCAAACAGGGCCCCACCGTCGCTGATGAAGGCGATCAGAATCGGCAGCAGCACAAGATATTGCCCGTCCGGGGCCATTTTCAAGGTGACCAGCCCCGTCAAAAACAGGGGCACCACAAAGCCCGCCACGAGCAATGCGCCGATCTGGGTAAAGGGCACGGCCTTTTCCGTGCCGAAGGCCACCACCGCCTCCACAAACAGCAGCAGCACATAGAGAAACAGCAGCTCCTGCCACAGCCGGGCCAGCAGGTCAAAATACGCCAAAAACGGCAGCCCCCCCGCCAGCACTGCGGCGTAGGCGATCAGCCGTTTTTTCTTGCATATCCCCGTGGCGCCCAGCAGCTCTGTGGCGGCCAGCATGCCGATGCCCGCTGTCAAAATGGTGAGGGCAATGGGCGGCAGGAAAAACAACACCACAAACAACACGGGTATACAGACCACCGCCACAAGCAATCTGGCCTTCACAGCCACTCCTCCTTTACCGGAGCCCGCCAAAGCGGCGGTTCCGCTTTTGATAGGCGACAATCGCCTTGTCCAGCTCTGCCTCGTCAAAATCCGGCCAGAGCACATCGGTAAAATAAAATTCGGTATACGCTGTCTGCCACAGCAGGAAATTGGAAAAGCGCAGCTCGCCGCTGGGCCGGATCAGCAGATCCGGGTCCGGCAGATCCGGCATATACAGATACCGGCGGAAGCTCTCCTCCGTCAGCTCCGGGGCTGTGCCCTGGGCATATTCCCGGGCATAGGCACGGGCGGCCCGCAGGATTTCGTCCCGGCCGCCGTAATTGACGCAAATGGTGGCCTGGACCCCGTCAATGGTGTCCGACAGGGCCGCCGTCTGGGCCGCCAACTCCTGGATGTGCTTGGAAAAGGGGCTTAAATCCCCCATGACCAACAGTTTGGTCTGGCGGGCCACCATTGTGTCCACCGCCTCCTGGAGATATTTCTCCAACAGGCCTTCAATGGACTGGATCTCTTCCTGGGGGCGTTTCCAGTTCTCTGTGGACCAGGCGTAAACCGTCAGGTATTGGACGCCGATCGCCTTACAATAGTCGGCGATCTTCCGGAACACCTCCGCCCCCACGGCGTGTCCCGCCGTCCGGGGCAAGCCACGTTTTTTCGCCCAGCGGCCGTTGCCATCCATAATAATCGCAATATGACGCAGAAAGTTGGTTTCCCCGACTCCCCTCGTCTCCTTGCGCTCTTTCGGTTTTCTAAAGCGAAAAATTCCCATAGACCCCTAGATTTCTACCAGTTCCTTTTCTTTCTGCGCCAGCAGATTGTCCACTTTCTTAATGTACTCGTCCGTCAGCTTCTGCAGATCTTTTTCCATATCCTTCAGGTCGTCCTCGGTAATCTCGGACTTCTTCTTCTGGGCCTTGAAATCCTCCATGGCGTCCCGGCGGACATTGCGGATAGCCACCTTGCCATCTTCCGCATATTTCCGGACCTGCTTTACCAGCTCTTTCCGCCGCTCCTCCGTCAACTGGGGGAAGGCCAGGCGGATAACCCGCCCGTCGTTCTGGGGGTTAATCCCCAGGTCAGAGGCCTGGATCGCCCGCTCAATGTCCTTTAAGCAGGACAGATCCCAGGGCTGGATCACCAGAGTCCGGGGATCCGGAGAGGAGATAGAGCCGATCTGATTGATGGGGGTGGGGGTGCCGTAGTATTCCACACGGAGCTGATCCAATACGCCGGCATTTGCCCGGCCAGCCCGCACAGAAGAAAACTGGGAACCAAGTACTTCCAGGGTTTTTTCCATTTTGTCTTTGTACGGTGTATACATGCCAAAATCCTCCTCGTTCCTAGTCAAACTAGTCTTTTACAACGGTGGTGCCGATTTTCTCCCCCAAGATGACACGGATAATATTTTCTGGATCTTTCAGGGCAAAGAGCACAATGGGGATGTCGTTATCCATAGAGAGAGATGTAGCGGTGGAATCCATAACCTCCAGATGCTGGGCCAGCACGTCGTCATAGGTGATGGTCTCATACTTCTGGGCGTTGGGATCCTTATTGGGGTCGGCGGTGTAGACACCGTCAATGTTTTTCGCCAGCAGGATCACGTCTGCATCGATCTCTGCCGCCCGCAGCACCGCCGCCGTATCCGTAGAGAAATAGGGGTTGCCGGTGCCGCAGCCAAAGATGACCACCCGCCCCTTGGACAGGTGCCGCATGGCCCGCAGCCGGATATAGGGCTCGGCAATGGCCCGCATCTCCAAGGCCGTCTGCACCCGGACAGGGGTGCCCATCTGCTCCAGTACGTCCGCCACAGCCAAGCAGTTCATCACCGTGGCCATCATGCCCATGTGGTCGGCCCGGGTACGCTCCATTTTGCCGCCGCCGTCTTTCACGCCCCGCCAGAAGTTGCCGCCGCCTACGACGATGCCCACTTCTACGCCCATGTCCACACAGCGCTTGATCACCTTGCAAAGGGCCTCAATCACTTCGAAGTCCAGGCCGAATTTCTTGCTGCCGGCCAGCGCCTCACCGCTGACTTTTAAAAGCACCCGCTTATATTTCGGTGTTGCCTGTTGCGTCTCCATAAGCAAACTCCTCCATATCCCGCCGGACCCGGCATGGCTGGGGAAATTCACCCCGGTAAACACGCCAGACAGCGTTTTTTCTACTGTAATATTCTGATGAACATTTTAATATATTTTCCGCCATTTTGGAAGGGGGTAATTGAAAACTTTTCGTATCTATGCCCCCTTTCTGCGGCCAAGAAAAAAAGAGACGCTGTGGCGTCTCTTTTTTTCTTGGCCGCTGCCCTAACTTTGGGCGGCATATTTCTGCTTCACCTGCTGGAGCTGTTGCTGCTGGGCCTGCTCCGTGGGGTACCACCCTTTGGAAGCCATTTTCCGATAGATCTCTTCCTGCATGGAAAGGGAATCCTGGAGTGCCGTCTCAAAGGTACTGTGTACATTTGAAGTGCTGGACTCGATGGTGCCATGCAAGTACAGATCACAGACACCCTTGGTAGTTAAAAGGATATTTTCCATGATGCATTTGTCATCCATTTGTCTTCCTCCTTTTACACCAGTCCATAAAACTGGCTAAAAATCTGTTGGTGCTTGCCTGCCATCTGTTGAACGTACTGCTTGAGCTCCGGATCCTGGATGTTCTGCAGGGCGTTCTGGCACTGGGTCTTTAAAAAAACTTCATGCCCCAGTGCGTCTTCAATATAGAGCAATTCTTTGGGACTCATTGTGCTCTCACCTCCGGTCTTTTAGTATCTACCAGGGGCAAGGGCTTTATACCAAAACATCCCATGTTTTCTCTCCAGCGGCAAAACAAAAAAGCGGCGGGCATTTCCCGCCGCTTTTTTGTTATACCAGCGCTGTGAAACTATCGATATATCCATCA
>CAZXRD010000006.1:0-14037 GCA_964642465.1 uncultured Oscillospiraceae bacterium
AAAACAGCAGAAATGGATTATGTTTTCCTGCAGAAAACTGCAAAACATACAGATATATATTATTAATTCTTAGAATGTTCATTGACTGCCTTTTACCCCGGTGGTATAATGGCTTGCATGTGTGCTTCGTGACACTTTATGGAATTTTTTGGGGCTGAGGGATCATCATGTGGCTATCGGACAAATGGGAAGATTTTGAGCTGCTGGACTGCTCCGGCGGGGAAAAGCTGGAACGCTGGGGCTGCTATACCCTGGTGCGGCCAGACCCCCAGGCCATTTGGGATACCCCCAAAACCTATCCTGGTTGGAAAAATCCATCCGCCCGGTACAGCCGTTCCTCTTCCGGCGGCGGCCACTGGGAAAAGCATCAGCTGCCCCCATCCTGGTCCATCCGATATGGGCCCCTGCGCTTTTTGGTTAAGCCTATGAACTTCAAGCACACGGGCATTTTTCCGGAGCAGGCGGCCAACTGGGACTATGTGATGGACAAGATCCGCACGGCCGGCCGGCCGCTGCAAATTTTAAACCTCTTTGCCTATACCGGCGCCGCCACAGTGGCTGCCGCCTATGCGGGGGCCTCTGTCTGCCATGTGGACGCCGCCCGGGGCATGGTGGCCTGGGCCCGGGAAAATGCCACCGCCTCCGATGTGGCGGACCGGCCTATCCGCTGGATTGTGGACGACTGCGCCAAGTTTGTAGAGCGGGAGATCCGCCGGGGCCGGCGCTATGACGGGATCATCATGGACCCGCCCTCTTATGGCCGGGGTCCCTCCGGCGAGATCTGGAAATTGGAACAAAACCTCTACCCCTTCTTAGAACTTTGCTCCGGCGTTTTGTCGGACACCCCCGCCTTTGTGGTGCTCAACGCCTACACCACCGGTCTCTCGCCCTCGGTACTCACCTATTTGAGCGAGACGGTGTTTACAAAAAAATTCGGCGGCCATTCGGAGAGCCAGGAATTGGGTCTCCCCGTAACGGCCAGCGGCTTGTCCCTCCCCTGCGGCGCCACCTGCCGTTGGGAGGCCTGAGAAAGGACTATATTTGTGGAATCCATTATCAAAGTTGAAAATTTAAGTTACAGCTACGCCGCTCCAGATGACGGGCAGCCCATTTTGGCCTTGGACCAAATCAACCTGGAGATCCAGGAGGGCAGCTTTGTCGCCATTCTGGGCCACAACGGCTCCGGCAAATCCACCTTGGCCAAACATTTTAACGGCATCCTATTGCCCACTGTTGGCCAGGTCCTGGTAGACGGTTACGCCACCACGGACGAGTCCCACATTTTGGACATCCGGAAGACCGTGGGTATGGTATTTCAAAACCCGGACAACCAGATTGTGGCCAACGTGGTGGAGGACGACGTGGCCTTTGCCCCGGAGAACTTGGGCGTGGATCCGGTGGAGATCCGCCAGCGGGTGGATGAGGCCCTGCGCCTGGTGGATATGTACGAGTTCCGGAAACGGGCGCCTCACCTTCTGTCCGGCGGCCAGAAACAGAGGGTGGCCATTGCCGGGGTCATCGCCATGCGTCCCCGGTGCATTGTCTTGGACGAGCCCACCGCCATGCTGGACCCCTCCGGCCGGAGGGAGGTCGTACAGACCATCACCCGGCTGAACCGGGAATCCGGTATAACCGTGGTGCTGATCACCCACCATATGGACGAGACCATTGGAGCCGACCGGATTTTGGTCATGTCCGACGGGAAGATTATAGAGGACGGCGCTCCCAAGGAAGTGTTCTCCCATGTGGAAAAGCTGCACGATGCCGGCTTGACTGTGCCGGACACCACCCAGCTGATCTATGATTTAACTCAAAACGGCTTCTCCCTGCCCCTCTCCGCCCTAACGGTAGAGGAATGTGCCCAGGCCATATACGGGGCCTTCGCAGGGAGTCCTGCGCTTCGGGGATGACCCAAACGGGCATCCACCACGTTGGGCTTTGTCCCACGCAGAAAGGATGAAACATTTGGCACCTATTATTCGCACGGAAAATCTGACCCACATCTACAGCGGCGCTACGCCTTTTGAGATGATGGCCATCCACGACATCAACTTTCAAGCGGAAAAAGGGGAATTTATCGGCCTGATTGGCCATACCGGTTCCGGCAAGTCCACGTTGATCCAGCATCTAAACGGCCTGATCCCCCCCACCTCCGGCAAAGTTTATTTCAATGAAGAGGACATCTGGTCCTCCAAGGAACGCAGCCGGTTTGTCCGCTTCCAAGTGGGCCTGGTATTCCAATACCCGGAATACCAGCTTTTTGAGGAAACCGTATATAAGGACATCGCCTTCGGCCCGAAGAATATGAAGCTCTCTGAGGAGGAGATCGACCAGCGGGTGCGCCAGGCGGCGCAGTTTGTGGGGCTCTCCGAAGATGTAATGGAAAAGTCCCCCTTTGAGCTCTCCGGCGGGCAAAAGCGCCGGGTGGCCATCGCCGGGGTCATCGCCATGCGGCCCCAAGTCCTGATTCTAGACGAGCCCACGGCGGGTCTGGATCCCGCCGGCTGTGAGAGTATTCTGCAAAACATCCACGATTACCACAAGGCGACGGAATCCACCATCATCATGGTCTCCCACAACATGGAGGAGACCGCCCGCTTTGCCAGCCGGCTGGTGGTTCTAAACCAGGGACAAATTGCCTTTGACGGCACCCCGGCACAGGTCTTTTCCCATGCCGAAGCGCTGCGGGAGATGGGCCTTGCCATTCCCCAGGCCACCCAGATCTGCCACCGTCTGCGGGAGCTGGGCCTGCCGATCGACGCCTCCATCTACACCATTCAGCAAGCCGAAGAGGCCCTGCTGAAGCTGAAAGGGGGCAGCACGGCATGCTAAAGGATTTTGCCCTGGGCCAATATGTCCCGCTGGATACGCCTGCCCACCGCCTAGATCCCCGTACCAAGATCATTTTAACCATCCTCTATATTGCGGCCATCTTCATTGCCAACAATGTACTGTCCTACGCCCTGGTCTTCGTGGCCCTGGTGGCCGCCATCATTGTGTCCAAAGCCCGGGTCCGGGCCATGCTCCGGGGTATGAAACCCCTGATCTTCATTGTGGTGCTCACGGGTATTTTGAACCTGTTTTTCACCAGCGGCACGGTCATCGCCGAGTTTTGGATTTTCCGCATTACGGAGGAGGGCCTGCGCAACGCCATCTTCATGGTGCTGCGAATCATTATGCTGGTGATGGGCACCTTCCTGCTCACCTACACCACCTCCCCCATTGACCTGTCCGACGCCATTGAGAAGCTCCTGGGCCCTCTGAAGAAAATCCATGTCCCGGTCCACGAGCTGGCCATGATGATGAGCATCGCCCTGCGGTTCATCCCCACCTTGGTGGAGGAGACCAACAAGATCATGTCCGCCCAAAAGGCCAGGGGCGCCGACTTTGACTCCGGCAACTTGATCCAAAAGGCCAAGGCCCTGCTGCCCCTGCTGGTGCCGCTGTTTGTCAGCGCCTTCCGCCGGGCGGACGAGCTGGCCATCGCCATGGAGAGCCGCTGTTACCACGGCGGTGTCGGCCGTACCAAGATGAAGCAGATGCGCCTGGTCCGCCGGGATATGTTGGCATTCCTCTGGGCCTTCCTCATTCTGGGCGGTATCATTACGCTGGTGGTGTTCGGCCTATGAGAAACCTGGCTCTGCGCCTGATGTACGACGGCGCCCGGTACCACGGCTGGCAGGTGCAAAAAAATGCCATAACCGTAGCGGAAACCCTGGAAACCGCCCTCTCCAAAGTCTGCGGCCACCCGGTAAAGGTGGTGGGCTGCGGCCGGACAGACGCCGGGGTTCACGCCAAAAAGTACTGCGCCAACTTCCATACGGACGCCCGCATCCCGGCAGACCGGCTGCCTTTGGCGGTCAACACCCTGCTGCCGCCGGACATCTCCGTCACAGCGGCCATAGAGGCGCCGGCAGATTTCAACGCCATCCTCTCCTGCCTGCGGAAAGAGTATAACTACGTCATCTATAACTCCCGGATCCGGGACCCCTTTTGGGCCTCTCGGGCCTATTTTTACCCTGTGCACCTACAGGAGGATCTGATGGCCCAGGCTGCTGCACATTTTGTAGGCACCCACGATTTTGCGGCTGTCCGCTCTGTGGGGACGGAGGTCCAGTCTACGGTTCGCACTGTGTATGATTACCGGGTGCGTCGAAAAGGGGATCTGGTGTATCTGTCCGTCTGCGCCAACGGCTTTCTCTATAACATGGCCAGGGCCATGGCGGGCACCCTGATCTACGTCTCCCGGGGCTCGATTGCCCCTGATGCGATTCCGGAGCTGCTGCGCCTGGGCGACCGGCGCCTGACAGGCCCCACAGTCCCGCCCCAGGGCCTATATCTCACAAATATCTGGTACAACGGCCCGGTAGGCCGGATGATGGAATAAACCTTAAGAAAATCTGCCATCTTTGGAGTATCTTTTTTTCTGAATCTGTGCTATGATATGAGTTGGAATACTTTTTTGTCTCATAACCCAAGATAGCAATCCACAACAGAGGAACAGTGTGTCATGCCAAAGTCTACGGGTAAAAAACGCCGGAAACTCCGTGCCATATTGTCCTTTGTGCTGTTGGCTATTTTAATTGCCTTGGCGGTTTTGCTGATTGTGAACCGGGACTGGCTCACCTCCGGCGGCCTGCGCCGGCTGTTTACCGGCGGCTCCATCACAGAGGCAGACGAGTTTTTCTATAACTACTACACCGAAAATGTCTTTGCCTGGGCGGACGGCTCTTTCATCTCCGCCTCCACCAGCGGCCTGCAGATCTTAGGCCCGGACGGGGAAGAGCTGGCCCAAGAGCTGTTTACCATGGAAAGCCCCGTCATTGCCACAGCGGGAGATCGTGGCATCGCCTACGACGCCGGCGGCACGGCCTTCCGCCTGTTTACGGCGGAAGGGGAAATCACATCCCTGACCACAGACGCCGCCATCCTGCGGGCATCCATCAACAGCGGCGGGCATATCGCCATTGTCACCCGGGACAGCGGGTATCGGGCCGTGGTAACGGTTTACTCCCCCCAATTGGAACCCATCTATCAGTGGTACTCCCGCTCCAGCTACATTACGGCAGCCGCCGTCTCCCCCGCAGGCGGGCATATGGCTGTGGCCAATTTATCTGAATCCGGCGGCAGCATCTCTTTCTTTGACTTAACTTCTACAGAGGTACAGCACAACTACACATACACCGGGGGTATTCCCTTGGATCTCCACTATATGGCGGAGGACCGGATTTGCCTTGTTGGGGAAACTTCTGCTGTATTTTTAGACGATCAGGCCCAGGTCGTGGGGCAGCTGGATTACGGTTCCCGTTCCCTGTCCGCATACAGCCTGGGGGGCGACGGGTTTTCCGTCCTCGCCCTCAGCGACTACCAGACCAGTTCTTCTACTGGGGCTCTGATTGCCTTAGATACCAACGGAAATGAACTGGGCCGTTTGGAGACAAGCGACCAAATTCTGGCTCTGGATGCCAGAGGCCAATATATTGCCGTTCTCTACGCCGACCGGTTGGTGGTCTATGACCGGACCCTAACAGAGGTCTTTGTCCAATCGGATGCCGTAGGCGCCCTGGACGTCTTGGCCTGTGATGACGGCGCCGCCATCCTGGTATACCGGTATTCCGCTCAGGTCTGCCGGGCCCAGTAGCTGGCCATTCCCTTTAGGAAAGGAGTTTTCTCCATGAGCATTGTAATTGATTTTATTCTCGTGGCCATCTTGCTCCTATGCACGTGGAACGGCTTTAAAAAGGGCTTGATTCTCAGTATTGCCGGTGTAGTTGGCCTGATTATCGCCTTTATTGTCGCCCATGTGGTCTCCTCTGCCTACTCCTACGAGTTTATCCCCATCTTAGATCCCATTGTGGGTAACATGGTAGATGAGGCGGCGGCCGAAACCACTACGGAGCAGGATCAAGGGCTGTATGACGACGCCTATGCCGATAACCCGGAAGCAGACGAATCGTATGTCTTTTCTGCAGAACTGCTGCGGAAGCTCGGTGTTCCTGAGCGTTATGCCCAAGAAATTGTAGACGAGGTCTTAGGGACGGCCGAGAATACCAGCACCGCTATCCGCACGGCCATCACTTCCCGGCTCTGCGAACTGTTGGCCTATGCCCTGGTATTCCTGATCGTTTTCCTGTTGGTGGTGATCATCTTCTCGGTCATCTCCAATGTCATCAACCTGGCCTTCTCCCTGCCGGGCCTGCGGCTGCTCAATGATATCGGCGGCACGGTTCTCGGCTTTGCCAAAGGATTTGTATACATTTCCCTGCTTGCCTGGGTTTTGAGTTGCGTCACCATCCTCGTTTCCAGCGAAACCCTGCGCAACACCTATGTCTTAAGCTGGCTGATGGAACACAATTTCCTAGCCAATCTGTTAGGGGCATAAGCCACCCCAGGAGGGATAGTTTTGACCATTCCGAATATACTTTCCATATTCAGGTTACTTTTGGTGCCGGTCTTTGTAGTGATATACTTCTCCGACATCGAATATGCCACCATATGGGCAGTGGGTGTATATGCGCTGGCCTCCTTTACGGACATGTTGGATGGCCTGATCGCCAGGCGGTACAACATGGTCTCTAAGCTGGGCCGTTTTTTAGATCCGTTGGGAGATAAATTTATGACCCTGGGGGCCCTGCTGTGCATTACCATTGATGGCATCATCCCCGTATGGGCCGTTGTCATATTCTTTATTAAGGAACTGCTGATGCTCACCGGCGGCCTCATCCTGTACCTGCGGAAGATTCATGACTTTCCGCCCTCCAATATTTTCGGCAAATGCTCCACGGTGGTCTTTGTCCTAGTCTGCCTCTCCCTGATGCTGTTCCGGGACATTCCCCACACAGTTGCCACAGTGATGATTTCTGTGGCCATCGCTTTGATGTTGGTAGCCTTTGTCACCTATGTCAGAACATTTTTCATCATTATCCGCTCCCAACCCAAGGGGAATATCAGTAAGGAGTAACAACCATGCAACCAACCCTTTGCGCTAGATGCAAAAAAAATGTTGCCGTAATCTTCATTACCAAGTTAGAGAACGGCAAGTCCACCAATGAGGGCCTTTGTTTGAAATGCGCCCGGGAACTGGGCATTAAGCCTGTGGACGATATTATGAAAAAAATGGGTATCACCGATGAGGACTTGGATTCCATCTCCGACGAAATGCTAGACGCCTTCGGCGGGGCAGAGGGTCTTGTCCCTTCCGATGAATCCCAGCTAGACGAGGAGGAGGGCAAGACCGCCACCTTCCCCTTCTTAAACAAACTCTTTGGCGGTGAGGGCAGCTCAGAAGAACTGACAGAAGGAAATAACGCCTCTCGCTCTTCTCGGGAGAGCGGCAAGGAACGGGAAACCTCCCGTGGCGGCAAACGCAAATTCTTGGAAAACTACTGTATCTCCCTGACCCAGCGGGCCCGGGAGGGCAAGCTGGACCGGATCGTCGGCCGGCAACAGGAGATCGCCCGGGTCATCCAGATTCTAAACCGGCGGCAGAAGAATAACCCCTGCCTCATTGGCGAGCCCGGCGTGGGCAAAACCGCCATCGCCGAAGGGTTGGCCCAGCGCATCTGCGATAAGGATGTGCCCTATAAGCTGCAGGAGAAGGAGGTCTATCTTCTGGACCTCACCGCCCTGGTAGCCGGCACCCAGTTCCGGGGCCAGTTTGAAAGCCGGATGAAAGGCCTGATTGAGGAGATCAAGCGCCAGGGCAATGTGATCCTAGTTATTGACGAGATCCACAACATTGTTGGCGCCGGCGATGCCGAGGGCAGCATGAACGCCGCCAACATTTTAAAGCCCGCCCTATCCCGGGGCGAAATTCAAGTCATCGGCGCCACCACCTTTACCGAGTACCGGAAACACATTGAAAAAGACTCCGCCTTGGAGCGGCGTTTCCAGCCGGTGACTGTGGCAGAGCCCTCTATTGAGAACTCCATCCAGATTATCCGGGGCATCGCCCACTATTATGAGGACTTCCACGTGGTCAAAATCCCCGATGCCGTGGCCCGGCAGGCGGTGATCCTGTCCGAGCGCTATATCACCGACCGGTTCCTGCCGGACAAAGCCATCGACCTGATCGATGAGGCCTGTTCTGACGTAAACCTGAACAACAAGGACATCGCCCGCATTGCCGAGATCGACCAGGAACTGGCGGACTACGCCAAGGAGCGGGACCTGATCCTTGCCTCCAATGATACAGACTACGAGCGGCTGGCCGTCCTGCGCAGCCGGGAGATGCAGCTGAACACCGAGCGCAGCACCCTGGCCGCCAAGACCCCGGAGCTCACCGTAGACAATCTGTCCCGGATCATCGAGCTGTGGACCAAAATCCCCGCCTCCAGCATCAAGGCCGACGAGCATGAGCGCCTGGCCAAACTGGCAGACCGGCTGAAGCAGCATGTCATCGGCCAGGATGAGGCCATCGACACCGTTTGCGCCGCCATTAAGCGGGGCCGGGTAGGCATCTCCCCCAAGCAGAAGCCTGTGTCCTTCATCTTTGTGGGGTCCACCGGCGTGGGCAAAACGGAACTGGTCAAGCAGCTGGCTGCCGACCTCTTTAACACGCCGGAATCCCTGATCCGCTTGGATATGTCCGAGTTCATGGAAAAGCATACTGTGGCCCGGATTTTGGGCTCGCCTCCGGGCTATATCGGGTACGATGACGCCGGTCAGCTGACGGAAAAAGTCCGCCGGCGGCCCTATTCCGTCATCCTCTTTGACGAGATTGAAAAGGCCCACCCGGATGTGCTGAACATCCTGCTGCAGATCCTAGACGACGGCCGCATTACCGACGCCCAGGGCCGGGAAGTGAACTTCCAGAACACGGTGATCATTATGACCACCAATGCCGGCAGTGATAACAAGAGCGGCTCCGTGGGCTTCAACCGCAGCCTAAACGAGCAGAGCCGGGATAAGGCCATCAAGGCCCTCAATGACTTCCTGCGGCCGGAGTTTATCAACCGGGTGGATGAGATCATCTGCTTCAACCGGCTGACAGAGGAAAATATCAAGGCCATTGCCCGCCTGATGATGACCGAGCTTCAGACCAGCATGAAGGAGTCCGGCTACGGTCTGGACTTCGACGACAAGCTCATCGACTACCTGGCGACAAAGGGCTACTCCGTCACCTACGGCGCCAGGAACCTGCGCCGCTTGATCCAAAAAGAGGTGGAGGATCCGCTGGCGGCCATGATTGTGGATCAGTACGCCAACCCGGTGACCCACTTCTCCGTTTCGGCGGAAGACGGGGCTGTCAAAATTTACTCCTTGTAAAGAGAAAAAGAGGGGGCGTTTCCAATTGGAAACGCCCCCTCTTTTTGTGTTTTATCCTTTTCTATGGAAAAGTATGCCCAGCGTATTGGGTCCGCAGTGGTTGGATACGGTGCAGCCCGCCCGGGTCACCAGGATCTCCTGGAAACTGCCCAGGCTCTCCACCAGCTCCTTCACCTGTTGGACAATGGCCGGATCCTCCATGGTGCTGGTCACAAAAATGCGCCGGTAGTCGATGTCATCCCGGCCCACAAGCCGGTCCTTTACATACTGCATGAGGACATTTTTGATGTTGCCCCGGTACTTTTTGCCCACTTCCATCTTCCCGTCGATCACTTCGATGCAGGGCTTTAGGTTTAAAATGTTGGCGCCCAGGGCCGCTACGGTGGAGCAGCGCCCGCCCTTATGCAGGTATTTCAGGGTGTTGATCACAAAACTGGCCTCCACCAGTTTGGCCCGCCGGTTGATCTCTGCCTGAATGTCCGCCGGGTCCATGCCCTCCTGGGCCAGGATCGCCGCATCTAAAACCAGCCCACCCATACCGGTGGATAGGTTTCGGGAATCCACCACATACACGTTGTCCAATTCCTGGGCCGCCAGGACAGCATTCTGATAACATGCCGAAAATTCGCTGCTGATATTCAAGTGTACGACAGCGTCATAGGTTTGCCGGTATGCAGCAAAAATTTCTGCATATTCTGCCACATTGATGGCCGTGGTATGGCAGACGCCGGCGCCGCTCTCCACATATTGATAGATATCCTCCGGAACAATGTCAATACCGTCCCGCAAGGACTGATCCCCTTTTACAATGTAGAGCGGGATAATGCCAATATCATATTGTTCTACCAGTTCTTTAGAAAGATCGCAAGTGCTGTCTGCTGTGACTTTGATTTTCATCCAAGACTCCTTACCTTTCTATTTATTCATCTGCCTCTTCCGGCACATCCTCTGCCAGGGTATCTACAGGCGCTGTCCCCTGTATAAACTGCATCTCCTGCCACTGCTCTTTGGTGATTAAGAGCTGCCGGGGTTTCGACCCCTCAAAGGGGCCTACAATCCCCCGCTCCTCCATCTGGTCCACCAGGCGGGCGGCGCGGGAATATCCCAGTTTCAGGCGGCGCTGGAGCATAGACACAGAGGCCTGTCCCGACTCCAGAACCACTTCCACGGCGGCGGGGAACAGCTCGTCCCCCTCCTGCTCGGCGGCGGCACCGTCGCTAGCTGCACCCTTGGCCTGGCCGCTGGTTTTTTCCGCCGCATGCTTCTCGATCTGGCTGATTACATCCTCGGAGTACTGGGCCTGCCCCTTGGACTTGACAAACTCCACTACTCGCTCCACTTCATCCTCATCCACAAAGGTACCCTGGACCCGCATGGGTTTTCCGGCCCCCAAGGGGAAGTAGAGCATGTCGCCCCGGCCCACCAATTTTTCTGCGCCCTGGGTGTCCAAAATGATTCGGGACTCCAGCTGGGAGGCCACAGCAAAGGCGATGCGGGAGGGGATATTGGCCTTCATCAGGCCGGTAATCACGTCTGCCGAGGGGCGCTGGGTGGCAATGATCAGATGCATGCCGGCGGCCCGGGCCATCTGGGCGATACGGCAGATGGACTCCTCTACCTCTTTGGCGGCCACCAGCATCAGGTCTGCCAACTCATCAATTAAAATCACCACCTGGGGCAGCTTCTGCCGCTCCGGGTCTTTTTCGCAGGCGGCATTATATGTACTGATGTTTTTAGCGCCCACCTCGGAAAAGAGTTTATAGCGCTTCATCATCTCTGTTACCGCCCACTGCAGGGCGCCTGCCGCCTTCTTCGGGTCCGTGACCACCGGGATCAACAGGTGAGGAATCCCATTGTAAACCCCCAGCTCTATCATCTTGGGGTCCACCATAATCAGCCGGACTTCCTCCGGCGTGGATTTGTACAGCAAGCTGATAATCAGGGAGTTCATGCACACAGATTTACCGGAACCGGTGGTACCGGCAATCAGCAGGTGGGGCAGCTTGGAGATATCCCCCACGATGCAGTTGCCGCCGATGTCCCGGCCTACGGCAAAGCTGAGTTTAGACTTGGCATTTTTAAACTCCGGGGAGGCAATGAGCTCCCGCAGGAACACCGTGCTCACCAGTTTATTGGGCACCTCTATGCCCACGATGGAGATCTTGTCCGGTATGGGGGCGATGCGGATGCCCGTGGCCCCCAGGGCCAAGGCGATGTCATCCGCCAGATTGGTCAGCTTATTCAGCTTCACGCCCCGATCCAGCTCCACCTCATACCGGGTGACAGAGGGGCCCCGGGTCACATCGTGCATGGTGGCCTTGATCCCAAAACTCTCTATTGTGGCCTGGAGGCGTGCGGCGTTTTGCTGCATTTCCGCCCGGCTGTCCCCTTGGGGCCGGTTCCCGCCGGCATTTAGCAGGTCCAGCGGCGGGAACTGGTACACTTCCCCGCTGGACTCTAGGTTTTTCTCTATGGTCTGGGTGACCTCCGCCGCAGCCTGCTGCAGCTCTTCCGGCTTCATCTTGGCCGCCGCATCCGGTGCCGGGCTTGTCCCCGTTACAGGCGCAGCTGCCGACGGCGCCTCCTGGGCGACCGGTGCTGGCGCCGGCTGGGCCGGCTCTGTATGTATCTCCGAATGCGCCGCCGGCTCCGGGGGTGCACTGGCCGTGCCCATCAGCACGGCATCCGGCGTAGCCACATTGGGGGTCTTTTTAAAGAAAGAGGGCTTTTTCTCCTTCTCCGGCTTGGCCCGAGGGGGATCGTCCACCGGAATATCAATGGCGCTGCGCCCCCTCCCCGGTTGGACAGGCGCTGCCGCCGGGGTATGTGTGCGGGGCCGCTGCACCGGCTCCGGCTCTGGCTCCAGCTCGTATTCCAAGTGCTCCCGGTTTTTCGCCTTCTCCCGCAGGCCGGCAATCAGGCCGGGGATCGACCGGTTAAACGCCGCCAGCAGGAAAAACAGCGCCCCAAAGATGAGCACAATGCCGGCGCCGATTTTGGAAAACAGCGCAGAGAACGCCATACACAAAAGGCCGCTAATCGCACCGCCGCTTAATAGATCCCGGCCGCTGTTATATAAGGTGCCAAACATATCCCAGTTCCAGGGGATTTCCAGTTTACATAAAAACAGGTGCAGCACAGAGCCCATAATCACTGCAAACAGCAGCGCACTGGTGACCCGGAATCGCACAGGCCGGCCCCGGTGGGTAATCAAGATCCCAGCTGCAACCAGGAGCATGGGCGGCAGCAAATAAAAGCCCCAACCGATGAGCCCTTTGACCAGGCCGCAGAAAAAGTCAATGAAGATGGCGTGGAGCTGGAAATAGCCCAAGAAAGAAAACAGGCCCAAAATCAGACAGACCAGGGCGCCGATCTCCCGGCGGCGGGGTTTGGCCTGGCTGGTCTTCTTCTTTTTGGTCGTGGCCGTGGTTTTCTTCCCTCGCTTATTTGTACTTGCCGAAGCCATTTCTTCCCCTCCGAACTTACAGAATGATAGACAGCAGGATGGTGAGCAGTCCGACTGCCCAGCAATAATAGGCAAATTTCCCGAAACTGTCCTTTTTGGTCAGCCGCTTCACCAGGCGGATGGCAAAATACCCGGAGACCGCCGCAACCAGCGTGCCCACCACGTAGGCCCACACACTGATGTTATCCCCCGCACCATCACGGATCACCTGGAACAGGCTGAGCAGGTTGGCCCCCAAGATGGCCGGGATGGAGAGCAAGAAGGAAAACCGCACAGAAAATTCCCGGTCAAAGCCCCGGACCAGGCCGGCGGTGATGGTGGTCCCAGACCGGGACAGGCCCGGCACAACGGCAATCGCCTGGCATCCGCCTACCACCAGGGCATCCAGGATGGTGGCGTTGCGCTCATTTTTCCGGCCGGGGGCCAACTTGGTGCTGACAAAGAGGATGCAGCCGGTGAGGAGCAGGGCAATGCCGATAAAGGTGGTGTTGTAATATAACCCCTCCACCAAATTGTTGATGGGCAGGATAATGAGCAGGGGCAATGTGGCAATGACCAAAAGCAAAAACAGGCGCCCCTTGGGGTTGCGGTTCACCCGCTCTTCCTGTGGGCGGCGCAGGTCCCGGAACAGTTCCACAATCGCCCGGAACATCTCCACCAGCTCCTTGCGGTAGACAATGCACACAGCGACCAAGGTACCTAAATGCAGCAGCACGTCAAAGAGCACATGGTCCTGCTCGATGCCTTCCATATGGAACAGGTTTTGAAAAATGGATAAATGTCCAGAGCTGGAGATGGGCAGGAATTCGGAAACGCCCTGCACCAATCCCAGAAAAATTGCAAACCAGATAGACAAGCTATCCCCTCCTTTTGCCACATCCGGGCCGCTATATGGCTCGAGTCCATGTCCGGTCTCGTCCAGTATTATAGTCTATTTTTAGCCTTTTCTTATCATACCATAAATGTAGGGGAACAACAAGGACTGTTTTCCAGATAAGAAAAAGGGGAACCCCATCCAGGTCCCCCTTTTTTCGTTTCATGCGCCGGTTTTCTCCCGGCGGCGCCTAGCAATCTCTCCATGGAGATAGGCCAGGGCGTCGGACAGGCCACCCAGGGTGTCGATCAGGCCGCTGGAAACCGCCTCCTCCCCATAGATCACACTGCCCACATCCGTGGCAAGCTCCCCGGTGCGAAGCATATACTCCACAAACCGCTCCCGGCTGATGTGGGAGTTGGCGGTGACAAAGCTGACAATCCGCTCCTGGATCTTGCCGAAGTAGTTGTAGGTCTGGGGCACGCCGATG
>CAZXRD010000006.1:14137-36753 GCA_964642465.1 uncultured Oscillospiraceae bacterium
GACAATCCGCTCCTGGATCTTGCCGAAGTAGTTGTAGGTCTGGGGCACGCCGATGACCACCCCTGTGAGGCGCACCGGGTGGATGGTCATGGCCGCTGAAGGTACGATAAACGACCGCTTGGCAGACACTGCCAAGGGCACGCCGATGGAGTGGCCACCCCCCAGAACCAGGGAGGCGGTGGGCTTGGACATGCTGGCAATAAGCTCTGCAATGCCCAGCCCGGCCTCGATGTCCCCGCCCACGGTGTTCAGCAGGATGAGCAGGGCCTCGATCTCTTCGCTCTCCTCAATGGCCGCCAGCTGGGGCATCACGTGCTCGTATTTGGTGCTCTTGCTGTTTTCCGGCAGCAGTTGATGTCCCTCCACCTGCCCTACGATGGTGAGGCAGTGGATCACGCCCCGCTCTGTCCGGGTGGTCACCGAGCCCATATCCATGATCTGTTCTTTTTGATACTGCTCCTGCTCGTTCTCTTCCAAAAAGCCGCCTCCTTGCGCCTGTTTTCTCCTCTTAGCTTGCGCAAAACCATCCAATTTATGAAAGGCCTTGTATCCTTTCCGTACTTTTGTTACACTATTTCTGCTAGGAGGGATGGCTATGAAAATGGAAGATCTGCTCTTGGCCATGTGCCGCATGTACCGGGGGGATCCCCGGCGGATCCAACACTTTATAAAAGTACACGCTTTGGCCCGGACCATCGGCCGGTTGGAGGGCCTGGATTCCCACGTCCTTTTCAATTTGGAAGCGGCTGCACTGGTCCACGACATCGGCATCCACGCCAGCGAGGAGAAATACGGCAGCTGCACCGGCGCCCAGCAGGAGCTGGAGGGGCCGCCTTTAGCGGAAAAGCTGCTGGGGGACCTGGGCTTTCCTGCAGAGACCATCCGGCGGGTATCTTACTTAGTTGGCCACCACCACAGCTACGACAAGATAGACGGCCTGGATTTTCAAATCCTGGTGAAGGCGGACTTCCTGGTAAACCTGTATGAGGATGATGTCTCTGCAAAAGGTGTGGAATCCGCCTATGCCGGCGTCTTTAAAACGGAAACCGGCCGGCGCCTGTGCCGGGACATGTTCGGCATATAGCATATTTTGCAAAGCGGCCAGCCCCATTGGGGCTGGCCGCTTGTTTTTTAGTTCATCTGTTTCCGGCGGGACAGGTTGATGGTGCCGTCCTGCATCTCGTTGACCCAATCCAGGGCCTTGCCGGTACCATAGGCCACACAGGAAATGGCGTCGTCTGCAATGTGGGTCTCAATGCCTGTGCGGGACTCCACCAGCTTGTCAAAGCCCCAGATCAGGCTGCCGCCGCCGGTCATGACAATGCCGTTGGTGGAGATATCCGCCACCAGCTCCGGCGGGGTGTTCTCCAGCACCGCATGGGTGCTCTCCAGAATTCGCTCTGAAACCTCTTCAAAGGCCTCCAGCATCTCGTTGGAGCTGATGGTGAGCACCCGGGGCAGACCGGTCATCAGACAGCGGCCCTTTACCTCTACATAGGTGGTCTCCGGCTTGGGAAATACACAGCCGATGCTGATCTTCAACTCCTCAGCGGTCCGTTCCCCGATGAGGACGTTGTGCTTCCGGCGTATGTATTTGATGATGGCCTCATCAAATGAGTCGCCGGCAATTTTGATGGACGCAGACTCCACTACGCCGGACAGGGCAATCACGGCAATATCCGTGGTGCCGCCGCCGATGTCGATCACCATATGGCCGTCCGGCCTAGAGATATCGATCCCCGCCCCAATAGCGGCGGCCACCGGTTCTTCAATCAAATACACCTTCCGGGCGCCCGCCTGGATGCCCGCATCTATAACGGCCCGTTCCTCCACCTCGGTGATGCCGCTGGGCACGCAGATTACCAGCCGGGGTTTTAACAGGCTGAAAGAGGTCACCTTCCGGATCAGCTCTTTCAGCATCCGCTCCGTCATGTCGTAGTCGGAGATAACCCCTTCCCGCAGGGGCCGGATGGCCACAATGTTCCCCGGGGTGCGACCCAGCATCCGCTGGGCCTCTTCCCCCACCTTCAGCAGGCGGCCGGTATTTTTGTCCAATGCCACCACAGAGGGCTCCCGCAGGACGATGCCCTTGCCTTTTATAAAAACCAGCACCGTTGCGGTGCCCAGATCGATTCCAATGTCACGCCCAAATAGCATTTTGATTCACCCCATCAAATTCTTGCCTGTTTTTTACCTGTTTATTCCTGGTGCCCCACTTTTGCCAAGGTAGCACACAAAACCTCCTCCGCCCCGGCCATAAGCAGGGTTTTGGCACACTCGGAAAGTGTGGATGCGGAGGTAATTACATCGTCGATCAAAAGGATGCGGCGGCCGGCCACCAGTTCCGGGTCCACCACCTCATAAGCGCCGCTGATGTTGGCCCGGCGCTTTTCCGGGGCGCCCATGCCCGACTGGGCCGGCACCTCTTTCTGCTTCCGCAGGGTCTCTACCCCCACGTCGGAGAGTTCCAGGGCCGCCGCCATACACAGGAGCATGGCCTGGTCATAGCCCCGCTTTTTCAGCCGGCCGGCGCTGAGGGGCACCCAGGAGATCAAATCGTACCGGCCCGCCAAGTGATCCTGGATGCACTGGGCCACCAGCTTGCCATAGGCGGCGGCGTAGTTGCTGCGGCCTTTGAACTTAAACCGGTGGATAGACGCACGCACATCCCCCTGATAGTACAGCGGGGACACGCAGACGGTGAAAAAATCCCCTTTGGTCTTGGCCTGCTCCCCCTGGGTATAGGGCAGGTCTTTGCGGCATTTGGCGCAGATCTCGGACTCGCCGGTCTTTAAAAACTTGCCGCAAAACGTACACTTGGGTGGAAACAGCAGATCCAGTAGAAATCGCATGGCCGCACCTCCGTAATGCTCTATGCCTCTCCAGAGAGCCTGGCCCGCAGGCCGCTGTACCGGCGCAGCTGCCGGTCGTTGGCCACCATTTTTGCCAGGGTCTCCCCATCTCCTACTATAATCAGCAATTTTTTGGCCCGGGTCACCGCCGTATACAGCAGCCCCCTGGTGAGCAGGGCTGGCGGCCCGCCAAAGGCGGCCAAAACCACCGCCTCATACTCGCTGCCCTGGGCCTTATGCACCGTCAGGGCATAGGCCGGCTCCAATTCGCCCAGCATGTCGAAAGAATAGGCCACCAGCCGTCCCTCGTCGTAGAGGACCGTCACCGTCTCCCCCCGGAGATCGATGGCGATAATCTGGCCGATATCCCCGTTGAAAACACCTTTTCCGGCTGTCCCCTGCTCTGTTCTCCAGATTATATCATAATTATTTCGGATCTGCATCACCTTATCGCCTTCTCGATAGGTAAATTCTCCGAAAGTTTTTTCGTTTTTCCCCTCCATGGCCGGATTCAGGGCCTGCTGCAGGGCCTGGTTCAAGGCGGTGACCCCAGTCTCATACTTCCGGCTGGGGCTGAGGACTTGGATCTGCCAGGGATCAAAGCCCATATTTTTCGGCAGCCGCTGGGCGCAGAGCTCCAAAACCGTCTCCACCGTACGGGCTGACGAGCTGCGGTTTAAAAAGAAAAAATCCCCGGTATTGCTCAGGTCCGGCATCTGCCCGCCGTTGATCCGGTGGGCATTTTTGACGATGTTGCTCTCCTCCGCCTGGCGGAAAATCTCCGTCAGGCGCACCGCCTCTACGGCGCCGCTGCGCAAAATGTCCCGGAGCACGTTCCCCGGGCCCACGGAGGGCAGCTGGTCGGCGTCCCCCACCAGGATCAGCCGGCAGTCCGGGGGCATAGCCTCCAGCACCGCATCCAGCAAAAGAATGTCCACCATGGAGGCCTCGTCCAAAATCAGAGCGTCCACTTCCAGTGGGTCGTCGGCATTGCGCTGGAACACGGTCTCGCCCCGCTCCCCCACATAGGCCGCCTCCAACAGGCGGTGGATGGTCTGGGCCTCCCGCCCGGTGAGTTCCGCCAGGCGCTTGGCCGCCCGACCGGTAGGCGCCGCCAAGGCCACCTCCAGGCCCATCTCCTCAAACAGGGCCAAGATGCCCCGGACGGAGGTGGTTTTCCCGGTGCCCGGCCCGCCGGTGAGCACCAGGATCTGCCGCTGGCCAGCTAGGGACACGGCCCGGCGCTGCTGGGCGCTGTATTGGATACCCAACTCCTCTTCTATGCGCCGGAGGATGCGCTGCACCTCCCGCTCCTGGGCGGCCGGCTTGGCCGCCAGTGCCAGAATCCGCTGGGCGCTGCTGGCCTCTGCCCGGTAGAGCCGCTCTAAGTAACAGGCGGTCTCCCCGGCCACCGGCTGAGTCACCACGGCCCCTTCCTGCTCCAATTCCTCTAAAGCGGATGCGATCTGGTGCCAGTCCCCCTCCAAAAGCTGGGCAGTTGCGCCGATGAGCTTGTCCCGGGGGATAAAGGCGTGGCCGTTATTGAGATTATAGCTGAGCTCAAAGAGCAAAGCCGCCCGCAGCCGCTGGGCGCAGTCTGGGGCAAACCCCAAATCCAGGGCCAAACCGTCGGCATGGGCAAAATCCCCGCCAACAGCCTCCTCCGCCAGAAGATAGGGATTTTCCTGAAGGGCCGCCATGGCGTCGTCCCCATACTGCTTGTACATCCGCAGGGCATACAGGGGCGGCAGGTCATAAGACACAAAAAACTCAATCAGCCGCCGCAGCCCCACCTGGCGGCGGAAATTGTCTCCGATCTCCAGGGCCTTTTTCAAACTGATGCCCCGGATCTCCGCCAGGCGGCGGGGCTGGCTCTCCAGAATGGCAAGGGATTCGGCGCCAAACTTGTCCACAATCAGCCGGGCCGTGGCCTTGCCCACCCCCCGAATGGCCCCGGAGGCCAGGTAGGCATAGATGCCCTGGACCCCGGTGGGCATGTGCCGTTCCACAAATTCCGCCTTGAACTGGCTGCCATAAGCGGGATGGTTCACCCAGCTGCCGGTGAGGACGACCTCCTCCCCTGGTGCGCAAAAGGGCATACAGCCTACGGCAGTCACCTGGCCGTCGGCTGTATGCAGGCGGATGACCGTGTAGCCGTTTTCTTCATTTTGATAAATGCATGCGGCAACTGTGCCGGAAATCGCTACCTGTTCTTCCATCCGTCCTCCAAGTCTTCCCCTTTGCCCGGTTCTTTGAAAAAGACGATGCCCGGGTTGGCCTCCGCCAACAGGGCCGCCACTTTCCGGGTATCCGCATCCATGCCCCCGTCGGAAATGACGATGGACATCTGCGCCACGCTGTTTTTCCGCAGCCAAAGCAGCCCCTCCACCGTCTGGGCCAGATCCGGCGCCGTTCCCAAAACCTCCAGCTGAGCGGAGATGCGGGTGCTGTCGCTGTGGCGCACAGGCATCACCAGGGCCCGTTCAATGGCCCAAATGGCCGCCCCTAACCCGGCGGCGATCAGCAGTGCAATCACAATCTCGAAAAATACATCCATTGCCCTCACCTCTGCACCATACTATGCCAGGCGGGGCGGTTTTGCCCGTCAAATGGGCAATTAACCCAAAATCCGTTTTAAAAACACGCCGGTGGCGCTGTCCGGGCAGGCGGCTACAGTTTCCGGCGTGCCGGCGCAGATCAGCTGGCCGCCTTTGTCGCCCCCCTCGGGGCCTAAATCTATAATGTAATCGGCGTTTTTGATCACGTCTAGGTTGTGCTCAATCACCACCACGGTGTTGCCCAAATCCACCAGCCGCTGCAAAACCTCCAGCAGCCGGTGCACATCAGCCATGTGCAGGCCGGTGGTGGGCTCGTCCAGCACATAGATGGTGTTGCCCGTGGACTTCCGGGAGAGCTCTGTAGCCAGCTTCACCCGCTGGGCCTCGCCCCCGGATAGGGTGGTGGAGGGCTGGCCCAGTTTGGCATAGCCCAGGCCCACATCCCACAGGGTCTGGATCTTGGTGCGGATCTTAGGCAGATTGGCAAAGAAGTCCAGGGCCTCTTCCACGGTCATCTCCAGCACTTCATAGATGTTCTTGCCCTTGTACCGCACCTCCAAGGTCTCCCGATTGTACCGCTTGCCCTTGCACACATCGCAGGGGACGTAGATATCCGGCAAGAAGTGCATCTCGATCTTGATCAGTCCGTCCCCGGCGCAGGCCTCACACCGGCCGCCGTGGACGTTAAAGGAAAACCGGCCGGGCCCGTAACCCCGGGCCTTGGCGTCCTGGGTAGAGGCGAACAGGTCCCGTATATCCGTAAAGACGCCGGTATAGGTGGCGGGGTTGGACCGGGGCGTCCGCCCAATGGGGCTCTGGTCAATGGCGATGATCTTGTCTAAAAATTCTTTGCCCTCTACCCGGTCGCATTTGCCGGGCCGGATCTTCACCCGGTTGAGCTCAGCGGCCAGGGTCTTATACAACACCTCGTTTACGAGAGAGGATTTTCCGCTGCCGGAGACCCCGGTGACACAGGTAAAGGTCCCCAAGGGGATGGAAACATCCAGATGCTTAAGGTTGTTCTCCGCCGCACCATAGATCTTTAAAAACTTGCCGTTGCCCGACCGGCGCTGCTCCGGCACCGGGATCTTCTTTCGGCCGCTTAGATATTGGCCGGTAATGGATTCCGGGCAGGCCTCAATATCCGCCGCCGTACCGGCGCAGACCAGCTTGCCCCCATGGACGCCGGCCCCGGGGCCGATGTCCACGATATAATCCGCCGCCCGCATGGTATCCTCGTCATGCTCCACCACAATCAGGGTATTGCCCAGGTCCCGCAGCCGCTCCAAAGTGCGCAGCAGCTTCTCATTGTCCCGCTGGTGCAAACCGATGCTGGGCTCGTCTAAGATATACAGCACCCCCATTAGAGAGGAGCCAATCTGGGTGGCCAGACGGATGCGCTGGCTCTCGCCCCCGGACAGGGTCCCCGCCTGGCGGCTGAGAGTCAAATACTCCAGGCCCACGCTCTGCAAAAAGCCCAGGCGGTCCCGGACCTCTTTCAGAATGGTCTTGGCGATCATGCCCTCTTTTTCTGTCAGCTCCAGGTTGTTGATAAAATTCAAAGCCTCTGTCACAGATTTTTCTGCAAACTCGGCGATGTTGATGCCCCCCACGGTGACGGCCAGGGCCTCTTTCTTCAAGCGGCGGCCGTGGCAGGTGGGGCAGGGATGTTCCGACATGCACTGCTCGATCTCCCAGCGCATGGCCTGGCTCTGGGTCTCCCGATAGCGGCGCTCTAGGTTGTTGACCACCCCTTCAAAGGGCTGGGACAGGGTCCCCCGGCCCCGGGGCTGATCGTAATACAGGGTCAGCTTTTCCCCTTTTGTGCCGTAGAGGATGGCATCCAGCGCCTCCGGCGGCAGGTCCCGTATAGGCGTGTTCAGCTTGAATTTGTACTTTTTGGCCAGGGCCTCAAAATACATCCGGGAGATACCGTCCCCACTGATGTTCTGCCAGCCGCTGGCAGTAATGCCCCCCTCCATGATGGACAGGGCCGGGTTGGGAATGATCCGGGCCGGGTCCACCCGGTACTGGACGCCCAGCCCCGTGCAGTCCGGGCAGGCGCCGTAGGGGTTGTTGAAAGAAAACAGGCGGGGGGTGATCTCCTCCAGGGAGATGCCGCAGTCGTCACAGGCGTAGTTCTTGGAGAAGAGCAGTTCCCGCTCCTCCCCCACGATGTCCACCAGGATGATACCGCCGGACAAGGCTGCCGCCGTCTCCACAGAGTCTGTCAATCGGCGGTTCACGTCCGGCCGGATCACCAGCCGGTCCACCACAATCTCTATGTTGTGCTTTTTGTTTTTGTCCAGCCGGATCTCCTCCGACAGGTCGTATAGGCTGCCGTCCACCCGGACCCGCACATAGCCGGACTTCCGGGCGTCCTCAAAGACCTTCTGATATTCCCCTTTCCGGGCCCGCACCACGGGGGCCAGGACCTGGATCCGGGTCCCTTCCGGCAGCTGTATCACCTGGTCGATGATCTGGTCTACCGTCTGCTGGCGGATCTCCTTGCCGCACTTGGGGCAGTGGGGGATGCCGATCCGGGCCCAGAGCAGGCGCAGATAGTCATAGATCTCCGTCACCGTACCCACAGTGGACCGGGGGTTCCGGGAGGTGGTTTTCTGGTCTATGGCAATGGCCGGGCTCAGGCCCTCTATATAGTCCACATCCGGTTTTTCCATCTGGCCCAAAAACTGCCGGGCATAGGAGCTGAGGGACTCCACATACCGGCGCTGCCCCTCGGCATAGATGGTGTCAAAGGCCAGGGAGGACTTCCCACTTCCGGAAAGCCCCGTGAAAACCACAAGTTTTTCACGGGGAATCTCTACATCAATATTTTGCAAATTGTTTGCTCTTGCCCCTTTGACAAGAATGCTGTCTCGCATGAATTACTCTCTCCCAATTGTTTGCTCCGCCGGCCGGGGCAGCATTGCTTCCAGCTCGGCCCGTTTGCGTATAATGATCAACTTATCCGGCCCTTTTACCTGCCGGACTTTTTCCAAAATTTCGTCCCTATGCAGCGCATTAAACCGCCATACCCAGCGCAAAAAGCTCCAGCTCACAGTCATAGGCCGCTCTTCTCCGGCGCCGGATTCCCGCTTAAACAGAATCGCCAAAGCGTTTTTGATGCAGATGTACCGGGGGGCATCCAAGTATATGACCAAATCGCACCGCTCCAGACGGCCGTCTGTATCAAATGTCTTGTAATAGGTGCCGTCCATAATCCACTGGTCCCGGACAGCGGCATGGCGCACCTGGGCCACGAAGTCCTCCGTAGGGATATGGACACAGGGGGACTTCCAAAAAATCTTGTCCAGATTCACCACCGGCAGACCGGTGGCTTTGCCCAGCCATTGGGCCGTAGTGGATTTGCCGCTGCACCCGCAGCCGATGAGCATAATGCGTTTCCCGTTGGATAGGTCCATATCTCTACCCCCGTGTCACGTATTTTTATCTCTGCTCCGCCGGTTTCTCTGCACGTCTGGAATTCGCCAGCATCAGCTTGATCCGATTCTCCTGGTTGATCTTTGTTGCACTGGGGTCATAGTCGATGGCCACAATGTTGGCCTCCGGATGGTTGTCCTTGATCTTGCGGATCATGCCCTTGCCCACAATGTGGTTGGGCAGGCAGCCAAAGGGCTGGGTACAGACAATGTTCTCCGTCCCGCTCTCAATCAGCTCCAGCATCTCCGCTGTCAGCAGCCAGCCCTCGCCCATCTTGTTTCCGGGGCCCAGGTAATCCGCCGCCAGCTCCTTCAAATGGGAGAAGGGCTCCGGCGCTCGGAACCGGGGATAGCGTTTGATGGCCTCGATCATGGCGGCCTGGCACTTTTCCACATAGCCCTGGAGGGCCCGGACCACCAACTTCTTCAGCCGGCTGCCCCCGTACAGATCTACGTCCACGTCCCGGTTGTAGATTTTGAAAATCACAAAGTCCACCAGGCCGGGCACCACCGGCTCCGTCCCCTCCGAGAGGAGGAACGCCTCTAGGTTGTTGTTACCCAGGGGGGAGTATTTCACATAGATCTCCCCTACAACGCCCACCCGGGTCTTAGGCGGCCCAGAAACGGGGATGGCGGCAAAATCCTTAGCGATCAAATCAAAGTTTTTCACCATGGTCTTATAAGTGAGGCTGCCCCGCTTTTCAAAGCCGTTTACCAACCGATCCTCCCACTGGGCGATGAGCTTGTCCGTGGCCCCCTTCTCTACTTCGTAGGGGCGGCACTGGTTGGCCAGCTGGACAATGATGTCCCCATAAACAACACAGTATACAAAACGGAGAATCATCCCCAGGCTCATGGAAAAGCCCGGGTTTTTCTCCAGGCCGGATAGGTTGATGGAGATCACCGGCACCTGTTCCAGGCCCGCCTTTTTTAAGGCCTTCCGCAACAGATGGATATAGTTGGAGGCCCGGCAGCCGCCGCCGGTCTGGGTAATGAACAGACCCACCTTGTCTTTGTCGTATTTGCCGCTGTTGATGGCGTCAATCAGCTGGCCGATGACCAACAGCGCCGGGTAACAGGTGTCGTTGTGCACATATTTCAACCCGGTATCCACAATGCTGCGGCCGCTGGTGGTCAAGGTCTCACAGCGGTACCCGTAGAGCTGCAGCACCTTCCGCATCATGGAAAAATGCACTGGGAGCATCTGGGGAATCAGCAAGGTGTACTCTTTTTTCATCTCTTTGGTGAATAAGAGACGCCCAGATTTGTCGTAAACTAGTTCTGCCATAGAATGCGTTTCCCTCTATTTTAAAAATCTCTGTAAAGCTATTGACCTTTATTCTTTTCCCGCTGCTCCGCTGCGGCGATGAGGCTGCGAATGCGGATGCGGACGGCACCCAGGTTGTTGATATCGTCGATTTTCAGCTGGGTGTAAAGCTTTCCGCCTTTCTCCAAAATATCCCGCAATTCATCGGAGGTGATGGCGTCGATGCCGCAGCCAAAGGAGACCAGCTGGACAAATTCCATATCCGGTTGGGTGCAGACGTAATCGGCAGCGCTGTACATCCGGGCCTGGAAGGTCCACTGGTTCAGCACATGCCGGGGCTGCTTGGGGGCAAAGTGACTGAGGGCATCCTCCGTCACCACTACCAAGTCGAAGGAGGTAATCATCTCGTCAATGCCGTGGTTGATCTCCGGGTCGATGTGATAGGGCCGGCCGGCCAGCACCAGGATCTTTTTCCCATGCTCCCGGGCCCAGCGGACATAGTCCGCCCCCGTTTGCTCCACATCCGCCCGATAGGCGTGGTAGGCGTCATAAGCCGCCTTGGCAGCGGCCTCCGTCTCCCGAGGCAGGACTTGGAACTCCTGCTCCATATAGGCCGCCATCTTTTTGGCAAAATCCTTGGGCCGGTGCAGGCCCACATACGGGTTTAAAAACCGCTGCTGCTTGAGGTGGGGCATGTTGGCTGCCAGCAGCTCCGGATAATAGGCCACCACCGGGCAGTTGTAGTGGTTATCCCCTTTCCCCTCGTCAAAATTATAGGGCATGCAGGGATAAAAAATGGCATCCACGCCCTTTTCAATCAGGTTCTCTATATGGCCGTGCATCAGCTTGGCGGGATAGCACACCGTGTCCGAGGGGATGGTACGCTGGCCCTTTATATAGGTGCCCCGAGTGGACACATCGGACAGGACCACCTGGAAATTCAAGTGGGTGAAAAAGGCGTACCAAAACGGCAGGTTCTCATAGAGGTTTAGGCCCATGGGCAGGCCGATGCGCCCCCGGGCGCCGGTGCCTGTGCCATTGCCCTCCATGGCTCGCAACTTTTGAAATTTGTACTTATACAGATTGGGCACCTCGCTGCGGGCCTTGCCCAACGGGCGGGAGCAGCGGTTGCCGGATATGTATTTCCGCCCGCCGGAGAAGGTGTTCACCGTCAGGCTGCAGTGGTTGGTGCACAGGCCGCAGGTGGTTGGCTTGGCCGAATGGGTAAAGCCCTCCAGCGCCTCCGCCGTAAGCAGGCTGCTCTTCTCCAACCCCTCGTCCATAGCGGTGAGGGCCGCCCCGTAAGCGCCCATGAGGCCGGCGATGGTGGGCCGGGTCACATTCCGCCCGATCTCCTGTTCAAAGGCACGGAGCACGGCATCGTTTAAGAAGGTACCCCCTTGGACCACAATGTCCTGGCCCAAATCGTCCGCCGAGGCGGCCCGGATAACCTTGTAAATGGCGTTTTTCACAATGGAGATGGAAAGCCCCGCCGAGATGGAGGCCACACTGGCCCCGTCCTTTTGGGCCTGCTTTACGCTGGAATTCATGAACACCGTGCACCGGGAGCCTAAGTTCACCGGGGTCTGGTCCAGCAGGCCCAGCTTGGCAAAATCGGCAATGTTGTACCCCAGGGCTTTGGCAAAGGTCTCAATAAAAGAGCCGCAGCCGGAGGAACAGGCCTCGTTGAGCATGATGGAGTCCACGGCGCCATTGCGGATTTTGAAGCACTTCATGTCCTGGCCGCCGATGTCGATGATAAAGTCCACCTTCGGGTCAAAATGTTTGGCCGCCCGGAAATGGGCAATGGTCTCTACCAGGCCCAGGTCCACTTGGAAGGCGTTTTTAATCAGGTCTTCCCCATAGCCGGTGACGGCGCTCCCCCGGATCTGAATCCGGTCGCCGCACAGGCGGTAAATCTCTTTCAACTGCTGGAGCACCACAGAAACCGGCGTCCCCAGGTTAGAATTGTAATAGCTGTACAAAATGCCCCCTTCAGGGGTAATCAGCACCAGCTTGGTGGTGGTGCTGCCGGCATCGATGCCCAAATAGGCGGGCCCGGCATACGTGGCCATATCCGCCGCCACCGGCGTCGCCTTGGCATGGCGGGCGGCAAATTCCGCATACTCCGCCTGGGACGTAAACAGCGGCGGCATCAGATCCACAGCGGAACCGATTTCCTTGGCCTGTTCCAGCCGGCGCAAAACCTCTTCATAGGTAAAAGAGGCATACTCCCCAGCACACAAAGCGGCCCCCATGGCTGCAAAACAATCGGCGTTTTCCGGGAAGATCCCATGCTGCGCATCTAAGTGCAGCGTCTCTATAAACCGCTGCTGCAGGCCCTTTAAAAAGTGCAGCGGCCCGCCAAGAAAAACGATCTTTCCCGTAAGCTCCCGGCCCTGGGCCAGGCCCGCCACCGTTTGATCCACCACTGCCTGGAAAATAGATGCGGCCACATCCTCCGGCCGGCCGCCCTGGTTCAAGATCGGTTGAATGTCCGACTTGGCAAATACGCCGCAACGGGAGGCAATGGGGTAGATTTTGGTGTGTTTTAAACTCAGCTCGTCCAGCTCCGCCGTTGTTACATTCAGCAACGTGGCCATCTGGTCAATGACCGCCCCGGTGCCTCCGGCACAGGAACCATTCATCCGCTCCTCCAGGCCGCCCTGGAAAAAGATAATCTTGGCATCTTCCCCGCCCAGTTCGATCACTGCATCTGCATCCGGGATATAGGCGGACACAGCCGCCGCTGTGGCATAAACTTCCTGGACAAAGGGGATGTCGCTGTCCTTGGATACGCCCAAGCCGGCCGAACCTGTGATAACACAGTGCATCTCCTGTCCCTGCAAAATGGATGCCGCCGCTGCCAGTTGTTCCGCCGCCTTTTCCCGCACCTTGGAATAGTGGCGCTCATAGGCCCGGTACAAAAGCTCTCCCGCTTCCGAGAGGACAGCCACTTTTACCGTGGTACTGCCAATGTCAATCCCTACCCGCAAACTCATGATTTCTATGGTTTCTCCTGTTCTGGTATCGAATCAATAACGCACAAAGCATATAAGACACATAGTACATTATATACAATAAATATGAATTTTTCAATGGGGCGGCAACGGGAAATCCTATCCCTTGCCATTTGCTCTGGGAGAATCTGTGTATCTGCCGTTGAACACCGGGCTCCGCCGTGGTATAATGATGGACATACAGCAAAAAATGGATTTGAACCGGCCCCGCATTTCCAAGTGGGCCCGGACTCTACAATGCGGAGGATGTAGACATGGATTACAAGGCGGAATTTATCCAGTTCATGCAGGACGCCGGGGTGTTGACTTTTGGGGACTTTGTGACCAAAAGCGGCCGGAACACACCCTACTTTATCAATACCGGCAATTACTGCACCGGGGAACAGATCAGCCGGCTGGGGGATTTTTACGCCGCCTGCATCCAGGCCTCCGGCGCCCAGTTTGACGCTCTGTTTGGCCCCGCTTACAAGGGCATTCCCCTGTCGGTGGCGGCGGCTTCCTCCCTGTATCGGAACTACGGGCGGAACGTCCCCTATGTCTTTAACCGGAAAGAGGCTAAGGACCACGGGGAAGGCGGCGGCACCGTCGGGTATAAAATGAAAGATGGAGATAAAATTGCCATCATAGAAGATGTGGTCACCGCTGGCACCGCCGTGCGGGAGACCTTGGCCCTGTTTGCCACCATCGCCAAGCTGGAGGTCACTGCCCTTTTCGTATCGGTGGACCGGATGGAGCGGGGCACGGGAGAGCTCTCCGCCTTGGACGAGCTGCAGGAGACCTATGGCATTGCCGTCTACCCCATCGTCACCGTCCGGGATATTATCGCCTCCCTGCCCGCCGGGGATATGGTGGACAAGATGGAGGCCTATCTGGCTCAGTATGGCGCCAAAAAGCGCCTTTAGAGAGGATCATTGCCATGAGCATCCATGATGGGCACCGGGATCGGGTAAAAAAGCGGTTTCTGGACCACGGACTAGAAAATTTTGATGACCATACAGTGGTGGAGCTCTTGCTTTACTATACCATCCCCCGCAGCGACACCAACCCCGTTGCCCACGCCCTATTGGACCGGTTTGGATCCCTTTCGGCCATGTTTGATGCGCCTATAGAGGAATTGACCAAGGTCCCCGGCGTGGGACAGGCCTCTGCCACGCTCATTAAGCTGATCCCCCAGATCAGCCGGCGGTACCTGGTATCCCGCACCTCGGACCAGACCATTTTGTCCTCTACCAAGGCGGCGGGCCGGTACTTTGTACCCCGGTTCTTTGCTGAGCGGGACGAAGTTGTCTATCTGGCCTGTCTGGACTCCAAACACAAGGTTTTAAACTGTTCCCTCCTCTGCCGGGGCGGGGTCAGTTCCATTCAGGTCAACATCCGGAAACTGGTGGAAACCGCCTTGGCCTATAACGCCACCCGGGTTATTTTGGCCCATAACCACGTCAGCGGTGTAGCCCTGCCCTCGGAGTCCGACAAGGTGGCCACCCGGCACATCCAACAGGTCCTGCAGTCGGTAGATATCACCTTAATCGACCATATTGTGGTAGCAGACAACGATTTTGTCTCCATGGCCGACTCCGGGATGATGGAACAGCTGGAGTCGGATAGGTAATACATACGCCGCACCTGCGGCGCCGGGCTGGTCCCCGGCGTCCCATTCCCCACCTCGCTTGGAGAGATCACTATGCCAGATTTTCAAGTCGTTTCTGAATACAAGCCCGCCGGGGACCAGCCCCAGGCCATTGAGGCCCTAGCAAAGGGCGTGGACCTGGGCTTTGAGGAGCAGACGCTTTTGGGCGTCACCGGCTCGGGCAAAACCTATACCATGGCCAAGGTGATTGAGGCGGTTCAGCGCCCCACGCTGGTCCTGGCCCACAACAAAACGCTGACTGCCCAGCTCTGCAGCGAATTTAAGGAGTTTTTCCCCAACAACGCCGTAGAGTACTTCGTCTCCTACTACGACTACTACCAGCCGGAGGCCTATATTCCCCACACCGACACCTACATCGAAAAGGACGCTGCCATCAACGACGAGATTGAGCGGCTGCGCCACAGCGCCACCGCTGCCCTATTTGAGCGGCGGGACGTCATTGTGGTGGCCTCCGTCTCCTGCATTTATGGTCTGGGTGACCCCATCGACTATAAGAACATGGTCATCTCCCTGCGGGAAGGGCAAGTGCGAGACCGGGACGAGCTACTGAAAAAGCTGGTGGAAATCCGCTATGAACGCAACGACATCGCCTTTGACCGGAACATGTTCCGGGTCCGGGGGGATACAGTAGAGATTTACCCCGCCTATGCCCGGAACTACGCCATCCGGGTGGAGTTCTTCGGGGACGAGATTGACCGTATCAGCGAGATCAACCCGGTAACCGGGGCGCCTATGCGGCGCCTCTCCCATGCGGCCATCTACCCCGCCTCCCACTATGTGACCACCAAGGAGAAGATGGCGGCGGCCATTCAGGAGATCCAGCGGGAGTGTGACGAGCGGGTGGCCTATTTTGAGTCCCAGGACATGCTGCTGGAGGCCCAGCGCATCCGCCAACGCACCATGTACGATGTGGAGATGATGCAAGAGCTGGGCTACTGCACCGGCATTGAAAACTACTCCCGGATCATCAGCGGCCGGCCGCCCGGCTCTCCTCCCATGACCTTGCTGGACTATTTCCCAAAAGATTTTCTTCTCTTTGTCGACGAGAGCCATGTAACCCTGCCCCAGGTGCGGGCCATGTACGCCGGGGACCGGGCCCGGAAGGAAAGCTTGGTCCGCTATGGGTTCCGGCTCCCCTCCGCCTTTGACAACCGGCCCTTGAATTTTGAGGAGTTTAACCAGCGCATCCACCAGGCTATCTATGTCTCCGCCACACCTGGGGAGTATGAGCGCACCCGCTCCGCCCAGGTAGTGGAACAGATCATCCGGCCCACCGGCCTTTTGGACCCCAAGATTTACGTCCGGCCGGTGGAAGGACAGATCGACGACCTGCTTACGGAGATCAACACCCGGGCCGCCCGCCAGGAGCGGACCCTGGTCACCACCCTCACCAAAAAGATGGCGGAGGACCTCACCGCCTACCTCACCGACGCCGGGGTCCGGGTACGGTATATGCACCACGACATCACCACCTTGGAGCGGATGGAGATTATCCGGGATCTGCGTCTCGGGGAGTTTGACGCTCTGGTGGGCATCAACCTGCTGCGAGAGGGTTTGGATCTGCCGGAAGTCAGCCTGGTGGCCATTTTGGACGCCGATAAGGAGGGCTTTTTGCGCAGCGAAACCTCTCTGATCCAGACCATTGGCCGGGCGGCCAGAAACGCCGACGGCATGGTGATCATGTACGCCGATACCGTAACCCCCGCTATGCGCCAGGCCATTGATGAGACCGAACGCCGGCGGGCCAAGCAGGACGCCTATAACAAGGCCAACGGCATCGTGCCCAAGACCATCATAAAGGGCGTCCGGGATCTGATCGAAATTTCCCACGAGGACGAGGAAGACCGCCCCCTGCGCAGCGCCGGCGGTGTAAAAATGACCGCCAAAGAGCGGGAGGCCGCCATCGCCAAACTGGAAAAGCAAATGCAAAAGGCCGCCAAAATGTTGGAATTCGAGTACGCTGCAGCCCTGCGGGATCAAATCATCCAACTGCGAGGCAAATCAAAACAATAGGAGGAAACCCATGAGACAAATAACCCTGCGCCGGTGTCTGGCCGGCTTGACCTTTGCAGCCCTGCTGCTTGTACTGGCCCTGTGGCTGCTGGCCCCCACCGCACTGGCCACCGCAGATGGGGCATCGGATACGGCTAGCCCGGATGCCGGCAGCAGCCAGAGCGACGACGCCCAGGCCGAATCCTCCCCCACGGGCGACGGGCAGACGGGAGAGACGGAAACCGAAGAAGTCACTCGGCCGGAGCCTACCAATTGGCACAGCCGGCTGGCCGATTCTATTCAAAACAGCGGGTTACGCCCGGTCTTTACCTATGGCTCTGTCATTTTGATGTTTCTAGTCCTATTCTTCTATCCCCGGCGCCGTATGAAACACCTGGCTAAGGTCATGCCTCGCAAACAGCCCGCCCAGTCTCCGGAGACCTATGACCGCCTGCCCAGCGACATGACCCCCGCCCTGGTCAGCCGGCTGATCCACTTCTATGACACCCGTAGCACGGAAATTGGCGACACCCTTTCCGCCACCTGGATGGATATGAGCCGGAAGGGCATGCTGCGCATGTATTACGAGGACGAGGGGATTATTATCGAAACGGATTCTGTCGCCCCCCCCTCCACGCCTCAGGAGCAGGCAGTTTTGGACCTGATCTATTCCGCCAGCCACGGCAAAAGCGAGGTCACGCTGTACGACTTAAAGCATGATATCGCCGCCTATCCCCAGCGCAGCAACCAGAAATTGACCCGCTTCCGCACCGCCGGTGACGAACAGCTCCAGGAACAGGGCCTTTCGGAGAAGGTCTCCATCCCCTGGAAACTGCCCTTCCCGGTACAGCTATTGCTGGCTGCATTGATCGGCGTGGCCATCGGTCTGCCCTTTGGCTATTTCCTACTGGATTGGACCCAGCCCTTCCTGGGTGCGGCCATTTTCCTTGTGTGTACCTTGTATATTGTATTCACCAACCGGAACAACCGCAGCCGGGAACTGCTCTCCCAGGAAGGGGAGGATCAGCTGGCTCTGTGGCAGGCTTTTGGCAGGTATATTGACGGGTTTTCCAAGCTCAGCGATCAGGAGCTGCCGCCACTGGAGAAAATCCCCGCCTATCTCACTTACGCCACCGCTATGGGCAAGGGCCAGGCGTTTTTCGCAGAAATTGCCGCCCGCTACCCCAAGGAGGAACCGAAAGACGGAGACAGCTACTTTGTCTGTCTGTGGGAGAGCGCCTATGACCCCTATGTTTTTGACCTTTTAGACGGTACCAAGCCTGCCCAGTCCCCTCCAGGCAGCGAAGCGGATGAGTTGGATTAGCCCATTTGCACATTTTTGGCAATCTCTACAAAAAGCGTCCGGGTCACCGGACGCTTTTTTCAGCTTAAATAGAATCCACGAAAAGTCCCTTGACATTCCATCCGGCATATATGATAATGTTGTATGTGCAACAGTTTGATGGTAAACAAAATATGCGGAGGGAGGTGTATATGTGGACAAACCAATCAGCCTGGAACTGCGCACTTTAAACAATATGATTATGCGGTATATGGATAAGCACTCTCATAAAAAAAATATTGACGCCATCACCGGTACCAACGGCTGGATCATCGCTTTTATTGCCAACCGGCCAGACAAGGACGTATTTCAGCGGGACTTGGAAAACATTTTTGGCATCACCCGCTCTACAGCTTCCAAGGTGGTCAATCTGATGGTTCACAAAGGGTTGGTGGAGCGGCAGAGCGTCCCCTATGACGCCCGCCTGAAAAAATTGGTGCTCACCCCCCGGGCCCAGGAACTGTCCAATTTGATGCAGCAAGACGCCGTAGACATGGAGACTATGTTAACAAAGGGCTTCTCCCAGGAAGAACGAGAACAGCTCAGCGGGTTTATTGCCCGGATGCGGGAAAATGTCCGTCGACAATCCATGGATGTTTGATATCTTGTCCCTGGATGGGACAATTGGGAAGGAAATTGCGTATGGTAAAAAAACTCTTACGATCTGTTCGGGAATATAAAAAAGCGTCCATTCAAGCGCCCCTTTTGGTGGCTATGGAGTGTGTTATGGACGTGATTATTCCCCTTTTAATGGCCAGTCTGATTGACAACGGCATTGACATGGGCAACATGCCCTACATCATTAAAATTGGTATTATTTTGATTTTAGCTGCAGGCATCTCCATTCTATTTGGCGTGGTCTCCGGCCGCCTTGCCTCCAAGGCCGCCGCCGGTTTTGCCAAAAACCTGCGGAAAGATATGTATTACAGCATACAGAACTTCTCCTTTGCAAACATTGACAAGTTCTCCACCGCCTCTATCGTGACCCGGCTCACCACGGACGTGACCAACGTACATCTGGCCTATCAGATGATCTTGCGTCTAGCCACCCGGGCGCCGATTATGATTCTGTTCTCCCTGGTGGTCTCCTTTACCTTAAGCCCCACCCTGGCCCTGGTCTTTTTGGCCTGTATCCCGGTGCTGGGCACGATTCTGTATATCATCACCACCAAGTCCCACCCCATCTTCGAGCGGGTTTTTGACACCTACGACCTGCTGAACAACACCGCACAGGAAAACCTGCGGGGCATCCGGGTGGTAAAATCCTTTGTCCGGGAAGACTACGAGAACCAGAAATTCGATAAGATCTCCCAGTCCATCTACAAGGACTACTCCCACGCTGAGCGCATTGTGGCTTTAAACATGCCGGTCATGCAGACCTGCGTCTACACCTGCATGGTGTTGATCTCCTGGTTGGGCGCCCGGCTGATCGTCTCCTCCGGCGGCACCGCCCTGACCACAGGGGAACTGATGAGCCTGATTACCTACGCCATGCAGATCCTCATGAGCCTGATGGCCCTGTCCATGGTCTTTGTCATGATCACCATTTCCCGGGCCTCCTCAGAACGGATTGTGGAAATCTTGGAAGAGCAGAGCACCATCACCAGCAAAGAGGGCGCCGCCACAGAAGTGCCCGACGGCAGCATCCAGTTCGACCATGTGAACTTCACGTACTCCAAAACAGCCGACAAGCTGTGCCTGGACGATATCAATATCTCCATCCGCTCTGGGGAGACCATCGGCATCCTGGGCGGCACCGGCTCCTCCAAATCCAGCTTGGTGCAGCTCATCCCCCGGCTATACGATGTGACCGAGGGCCGGGTCCTGGTGGGCGGTATTGACGTGCGGGATTACGATATCCAAGCGCTGCGCAGCCAGGTGGCAGTGGTCCTGCAGAAAAACGAGCTCTTCTCCGGCACCATCAAAGACAACCTGCGCTGGGGCAAGGAGGACGCCACGGATGAGGAATTGGTCCACGCCTGTAAGCTGGCCCAAGCGGATGAATTTATCCGCAGCTTCCCCGATGGATATGACACCTACATAGAACAAGGCGGCACCAACGTATCCGGCGGCCAAAAGCAGCGGCTCTGTATTGCCCGGGCCCTGCTCATGCATCCGAAAATCCTCATTCTGGACGACTCCACCAGCGCCGTGGATACCAAGACAGACGCCCTGATTCGGAAAGCCTTCCTAGAGGAAATCCCGGACACCACGAAGCTGATCATTGCCCAGCGGGTGGCCTCTGTACAGGACGCCGACCGGATCATTATTATGGACGAGGGCAAAATCGTAGCCTGCGGCAACCATGAGGAATTGCTGAAAACCAGCCAGATCTATCAGGAGGTCTATGAATCTCAGATGAAGGGGGCGGCAGACGATGAAGAATAACAAAGCGGCAAAGCCGAAAAAAAGCGTCAGCTGGCAGACCGTCAAGCGGCTGCTCTCCTATCTGGGCGACCACAAAGGCAAGTTGGCCCTGGTTGTCATCTGCATCATCATCAGCGCTACGGCCAACGTCTCCGGTTCCCTGTTCATCCGGACGTTGATTGACGAGTACATCGAGCCCCTTTTGCTCCACCCCTCCCCGGACTACTCCGAGCTGTTGCGGGTCATCCTCTCTATGGCGGCCCTATATCTCACAGGCGTGGTGGCCGCCCTGATCTACAACCAGATCATGGTTTCCTTGGCCCAAGGCGTACTGAAAAAGATCCGGGACGACATGTTCTCCCACATGCAGACCCTGCCAATTAAATATTTTGATACCCACACCCACGGGGATATCATGAGCCATTACACCAACGACACGGATACCCTGCGGCAGATGATCGCCATGAGCTTGCCCCAGGTGTTCAACTCCGTAGTCACGGTGATCGCCGTGTTCTGTTCCATGCTGGTGCTCAGCGTCTGGCTGACCCTGTTTGTGGTGGTGTTTATCATCATTATGTTCCGGGTCATCGGCTACATCACCGGCCACAGCGGCAAGTACTTCCTAGCCCAACAGGTTGCGCTGGGCGATGTGAACGGCTATGTGGAAGAGATGATCAACGGCCAAAAAGTGGTCAAAGTCTTCTGCCATGAGGAAAAGGCCAAAGAGGGGTTTGACAAGCTCAACGAGAAGCTCTGCGCCAACTCCACTGCCGCCAATAACTTTGCCAATATCCTAATGCCTGTGATGAACGGCATGGGCTATGTCCTCTACGTCTGCCTGGCCATCATCGGCGGCGCCCTGGCCATTGCCGGGGTCACCAATGTAAGCCTCAGCGGCGTCGGCGTACTGACACTAGGCACCATCTCCTCTTTCCTCCAGCTGTCTCGGAGCTTCATCGGCCCCATCAGCCAGGTCTCCCAGCAGATCTCCTCCATCATCATGGCCATCGCCGGCGCCGAGCGGATCTTCCAGCTATTAGACGAGGAGAGCGAGACCGACGACGGCTATGTGACCCTGGTCAATGCCAAGTACACCCAGGACGGCCAACTGGTGGAGACAGAGGAGCACACCGGCCTCTGGGCCTGGAAGCACCCCCATACGGAAGACGGCTCCGTATCCTATACCGAGCTGAAAGGCGAGATCCGCTTCTACGATGTGGACTTCGGCTATGAGCCGGATAAACTGGTGCTCCACAACATCACCCTCTACGCCGAGCCCGGTCAGAAGGTGGCCTTTGTGGGCGCTACCGGCGCCGGTAAGACCACCATCACCAATCTGATTAACCGCTTCTACGATCTTGCAGATGGCAAGATCCGCTATGACGGCATCAACATCAACAAGATCAAAAAGAGCGATCTGCGCCGGTCCCTGGGCATCGTGCTCCAGGATGTGAACTTGTTCACCGGCACCGTTATGGAAAACCTGCGTTACGGCAATCTGGAGGCCAGCGACGAGGTCTGTATTGCCGCCGCAAAACTGGCCAATGCAGACAGCTTTATCCGCATGCTGCCCAACGGCTACAATACAGTCCTGGCCGGGGACGGCAGTGGCCTGTCCCAGGGCCAGCGGCAGCTCATCTCCATTGCCCGGGCCGCCGTGGCCGATCCCCCTGTGATGATCCTAGACGAGGCCACCTCCTCCATCGACACTCGGACAGAGGCCATCGTCCAGCAGGGTATGGACGCCCTGATGGTGGGGCGGACCGTATTCGTCATTGCCCACCGGCTCTCTACGGTAAAGAACTCAGATGTGATCATGGTCCTGGATCACGGCCGCATCATCGAGCGGGGCAGCCACGAAAAACTGATTGCAGAAAAGGGTACCTACTACCGCCTGTATACCGGCGCATTTGAATTGGAGTAGGGCTCGAATAATAACAGCCTTTGGGGCCGGCACAGGAACGCTGTGCCGGCCCCGTTTCTTGTTTTAGGAAAATTTCTCTCTGAAAATGAAAATTCCTCTTGACTGTATAGCCGCTTTATACTTTATACTCATCTTAGAATCCAAGATGGGAGGCGCTGTGTATGACCATCCGAGAGGTAGAAGAGCGCACCGGCATGAAGCGG
>CAZXRD010000007.1:0-4506 GCA_964642465.1 uncultured Oscillospiraceae bacterium
GATGCCCTCGGACATCACCGGCTTTTCGCTCTATAACAAGGACACCGGCCATATGGAATACCAGCCAGGCGCCGTACTGTGCAACCTGTTTTTATCCGATGAGCTGAATCGGGCCACCAGCCGCACCCAGTCCGCCCTATTAGAGGCCATGGAAGAGGGACAGGTTACGGTAGACGGGGTAACCCACCCTGTACCCCAACCTTTTTTGGTCATTGCAACCCAAAACCCGGTAGGCGCTTCCGGCACCCAACTGTTGCCAGACTCCCAGATGGACCGGTTTATGATTCGTCTCTCCATCGGCTATCCCCGACCGGAAGACGAGCTGGCTCTGCTCCAGAGGCAGTCCGCTGGACGGCGGGCCGCTGACCACGTGCGCCAGGTTATGGACACCGCTGGTCTGATGCACTTGCGGGCGCTAGTTGCCCACATCCACATCAGCGATGAGGTTCTGCAATACATCGTCCGCCTCTCTGCGGCAACCCGGGAACACCCGCAAATCCTCCAGGGGGCCAGCCCCCGGGCCTCTATGGCCCTGGCAGCCATTAGCCGGGCCTCCGCCTTTGCCAACGGCCGGGATTATGTGATCCCCGAAGATGTACGGTATCTGTTTCGGGACACCATCGCCCATCGGCTGATCCTGCGGCCCTCCGCCCAGACGGAAGGGGCTTCTGATCCCCTTGCAGAAATTGACCGGACAGTCCGGCCGCCCCGGATCCGCTAAACGCCATGACAAGACGACGAATCTTATACTGGGTAGCCCTGGTGGCCGCCCTGCTGTTTCAAATTTTTAACGACACCTACCTTCCCCACTTTATCCTGGCTCTGGTTGTGGCAGTGCCGATTTTGGGGTTTATCCTCAGCCTTCCCGCCATGTTGGGCTGTCAAGTACAAGTAATCGCTGCCCAGGACCAGGTCACACAGGGGGAGGCTGCAGCATGGCAAATCTATATGCAAAACCGGTTCCCCCTTCCTCTGGCCCGGCTCACTATGGTTCTGCACATTCAAAACGCCTTTTCCGGCACCCAGACCCGGCAGCAGATCCGCTTACGGGGCGTCCCCCAACAGGAACATCTGGTACAGACGGCGGACACCAGCCAATGCGGCCGGCTTCTCTGCCGTTGTGAAAGGATTTGGGTCTGCGACTGCCTCGGCTTATTTGCCTTACGCCGTCCTGCATCCCAAACACAGCTCACCGTGCTGCCTGCGGAGGTGGACGTGGCTTTGCCGGCCACTTTGGATAAAATGGCCCAGGCGCAGGCGGCGCCGCCCCATCCTGTACAGGGCGCCAGCGAAGACTATGACCTGCGGCCCTACCGCCCCGGCGACCCCTTACGGGCGATCCACTGGAAACTATCCGCTAAGTGGGATGGCCTGGTGGTCCGGGAGAATATGGAGGGCAACAAATCCCCGGTCCTCGTCAGCTTTGACCGCTGGGGCGAGCCGGAGGATGTGGTTCGGGCCTTAGGCCGGCTCCTCTCTGTCTGCAGGAAGCTTTTAAAGGCCCAGTACAGCTGCATCGTCCAATGGGCGGACGGGCAGGCGGAGGAAGGCGCCTACTGCTTCCCTATTGAAGACGAAGCTGCACTTACAGCCTGCATCACTGCGGCTATGGATCACCCCCTGCCTGCGCAGGCGGAGGAGGAACAGGCGCTCTCTATCAGCCTCACAGGCACCGGCAGCCCGGTGCCCCATGTCCATATCCTGTCGGGAAAGGAGGATGGCCTATGCCTCAAACCGCCAATCCTGCCCGGCGCATAGCCGTTCGGCACGGCCCGCTGCAAATCTTTGTAAATGGCCTGCTGTTGTTTATGGCCCTGGCCGGTACCGTCTTTACGGCTGTGGAGGCCTATGCCATCGTTGTCCAGCCTGTGACATTGCTTTTGCTCTGTTTGGGCTGTACGCTCATTTTTCTCACAGCCTATCCCTACCCAAGTATCGCTGGGCGGTTTTGCTTGTCCTGGCCGCTGCTCTGGGCATTGCTCTCTGGCGGCTATGGCCCCTTTTGACCCTTACCACAGACACGCTGGTTGCTCCATTTATCAATGCCATGGCCCAGGGCTTCTCCCAGATTTCCACGGTTCCCATCCGCTATGTGTATATGTCGGCGGAGCAGGCCGGCGCCATGTGGCTGGCGCTAGGTCTGTTTGCCCTATCTTTTCCCCTGGGCTGGGCTGTGGTGCGCCGCCACTCCCCCTGGATTACCATGCTGCTTACCCTGCCCTGGGTGCTCCCCGCCCTGGTGGCAGATATTGCCCCCAACTGGCTGTTTTTGATGGTGATGGTCGCCAGCTGGCTGCTGCTGTTTGTGGGAAACCTCTCCTATCGGGCGGCGCCCAGGGAGACCGCCCGTTTTACCGCTTTAGCTACGCCGGTTGTGGCGCTGCTTTTGGCGGTTTTGACCCTGCTCTTTCCCCAGGCGGGCTACACCCAGCCCCAGTGGGCCATTGCCGCCCAGGACACCCTGGCGGACTGGGGCAACTGGCTGTATGACTCCGCGTTTCTATCCTTCATCCTGCCGGACGACCTGTTTCCCGGCGGCACGGGCACCGGCTCTTCGGACCAGGTAAACTTGGCGCAGGCGGGGCCTTTGCGCTACAGCGGGCGTACGGTATTGGAGGTGCGAGCCGCCAACACCGGCCGCATCTATCTCCGGGGATTTTCCACCGGAAACTATACCGGCAGCTCTTGGGAGCCTCTGCCGGAAGAGACCTATGCCCCATTGGAAAGCCTAGGGCTCTTCAACCGGATGACAAACCCCTTTTTCATGCCCGCTTATACCAGCTCTTCCGGTGGCTTTTCCTCCCTTACCATAAACAACGTGGCCGCCTCAGACGACTGCGTCTACTTCCCGTATTTCCTCTCCGCTGTCGGCGGCCTGCCCCAAGACATATCCTTTGTGCGGGACAGTTACCTGGCCCCGGGCGGCAGCTCTTCCTATACGTTGTATTATACCCCCGACACCTTGGCCCGGGGGGACTTCCAGTACCTCTCTATGGTCTCGGAAAATATGGCCCAAGCGGAAGCGGCCTATCAGGCCTTTGTCTATCAGAACTACCTGTCTATTCCGGCTAACTTTCTAGACGATATCCAGCCCTGGCTGCAGGAAGTGGCTGCACTGAACTTACCGGCAGCGGATGTTTCCAGTTACCCACAGCAGTACCAATATGCCGTACAGACCGCCCTGGAGGTGACCGATCAGCTGGCCGCTACAACCAGATACGACCCCAACGTGGCCCGCACCCCCTCTGACGAGGATTTTGCCGTATATTTTCTCACAGAAAGCCAGCGGGGGTACTGCATGCACTACGCCACGGCGGCCACGTTGCTGTTGCGGTCCTATGGCATTCCCGCCCGGTATGTCAGCGGCTATACTGCAGATGTGGAAACAGCGGGCGAAGTCACGGCTGTGCCGGACTCCGCTGCCCACGCCTGGGTGGAGATCTATCTGCCCGGCTACGGCTGGTATCCCATAGAGGTGACCCCGCCCTACGAGACGGAGGCGACACCTTCTCCAGACAGCACACCGTCTCCCTCGCCTTCTGCCTCTCCCAGCCCCTCTACTAACGCCAACACCGGCCCCAGTCCCTCCAGCCGCCCCTCGGCAACACCGGAGGCCCCGGCAGACGGGGATGATACCCAAACCGGCAGCAGCCTGCTTTGGCTATGGCTTTCTCTGGGCGGGCTTTTGCTGGTTGTGTTGGCCCTGATCCTGCGGCGACAGCTGGGCAAATGGCTTTGGGCCCGGCGGCTGCATGACCCGGACAACAATCGGGCGGTCATCGCCGCTTACCGGTACCTTAGCGCCCTGGTACCCTGGGGTGGGCAAATCAGCCGGCCGGTGAAAGACCTGGCCCGGAAGGCCAAATTCAGTCAACACACCCTGACACAGGCGGAACGGGACACGGTGCTCGCCTATCTATCCGCAGAGCGCCAGCGCATAGAACAAGCCCTTCCCTGGTGGAAGCGGTTCCTGCTCCGCTATGTATGGGGATTGGCGTAAAGGCAGAAAAAAGGACCCAGCCTCTAGACCGGGTCCTTTTTCATTGCGCTGTCCTACTGCAGCAGGCTCAAGATCTCCGCCTTGGGGCGCACGCCAACAGCGGTGGTGCGCACCTTACCGTTTTCCAGCACCACCAGGGTGGGGATACTCATCACCCCAAACTGGGCAGCCAGCTCCGGCTGTTCGTCTACATTGACCTTGCCCACTGCAAAGTCGTGCCCCTCCTCGGCAATTTCATCGATCACCGGGGACAGCATGCGGCAAGGGCCGCACCAGGAGGCCCAGAAATCGATGAGGATCTTCGGGGCCTTTACAGCCTGCTCCTCAAAATTTTCCTTTGTGAGTTCAATGATTGCCACGGTGAATTCTCCTTTTTTCTATTTACATTTTGTTGTTTTCATTTTATCATATTTTATAAATATTGACAACAGGAAGGTGGATCTATGGCTGTAAACAGCTACGATATTCTGATCATCGGCTCTGGGCCCGCCGGCGTCTCCGCTGCC
>CAZXRD010000007.1:4606-35859 GCA_964642465.1 uncultured Oscillospiraceae bacterium
GCTATCGCAGTGCTGACGGCCTGTTTGTGGCCCTGGGCAGCGCCGGCAGCCTGGACATAGCCCGGAAGCTGGGCGCCGTCATCCAGGACGGAAAGATCGCTACAGACGGCAACATGGCCACCAACCTCCCCGGTCTCTATGCCGCTGGGGACTGTGTCGGCGGTGTGCTCCAGGTCTCCGTCGCCGTAGGTGAGGGAGCCAAGGCCGCCCTGGCCGCCATTTCTTTCCTTCGAAAGGGTTAACGCATCGACATAAAGCGCCCCTGCCACCGGGTGGCAGGGGCGCTATTTGCTTTATTTACAGGACGTCCAGTGCTGCGAAAAGCCCTTCTGCTGTGGCGTCCCGCACTTTTCTGGCCCGCACGCAGTCCCCGATCATACGGAACTTGACACCGCCTACGTCCAGCTGCCGGGCCTCCTCCGTCCGGCCACGGAGACCCACGGCGCAAACCACCGTGTCCGCCGGGTAAAAGACTTGGCTGCCGTCCTTCCTTTGGGCCTGAACGCCTTCCGGCGTGATGGCTATACACTGGGTACCCAGGTCGTAATGCATCACCCTGTCCATCAAAGGGAACAGGGCCCGTCGTTTATGACTGTCAAAGGCGTCCGGCGCCAGTTCGTCCGCCATTTCGATGAGCTGGACTTCCCTGCCCTGGGCCGCCAGATGGACACCGGTCTCACAGCCCACCAGGCCGCCGCCGATGATGACCACCCGCTTGCCCACCTGGTCGGGCCTTTCATAGACTTCCACCCCATTGAGCACATTGGGCCCCTGGATACCGGGGATAGACGGGACAATGGGTACAGAGCCCAATGCGGCAATCACAGCATCCGGCTTTGCCTGGAGGATATAGTCCGGCGTAACCTTTTCGCCGCAGATCACCTGGATTCCCGCCTTTTCCACCCGGCGGATCAGGGAATTTTTATACCGGCGCAGGTCGTCCTTATAGGTGTCCGTATCCGTAAATTTCAAAAGGCCGCCCAGGGAATCGCTTTGCTCCACCAGGCGCACCTGGTGACCCCGTTCCGCTGCGGTGATCGCCGCATACATGCCGCCGGGGCCGCCACCCACCACCAGCACCTGCCGGCTGGCCTTCGGCTTTGGCAGGCAGCGGACTCGCAGTTCACGCCCCAGGTAGGGGTTTACAGCACAGGCCCAATTTTCTGACAGACCCCGCTTTTCATTGCTGGAGGCCAGGGGGTTAAAACAGCTGCAACGCAGGCAGGGGGCAATCTCGTCCGCCCGGCCCTCTTTGGCCTTGTTGGGCCACTCTGGGTCCGCCATCATCTGTCGGCCCATGGCCACAAAGTCCGCCTTGCCTTCCCGAATAATCTCCTCTGCCAGGGCCGGGTCATTGATGCCGCCCACCACAGCTACCGGACAGGTCACGTGCTTTTTGATCTCCGCCGCCGCATCCACATTGCAGCCGTGGGGATGATACATGGAGGAAAAGGCCTTGGTCTCCACATGCTGGTGGTAGATGCCGTTGGTCACATGGATGATGTCTACTTTGTCCTGGATCAGCTGGCAGAACTGGATGCTGTCCGGCAGGTGATACCCGCCCTCCATCATCTCGTCGGCACTGACCCGGTACTCAATAAGGAAATTGGGGCCGCAGGCCGCCCGGATCCGGTCAATCACCATAATGGGGAACCGGGCCCGGTTTTCCATGCTGCCGCCGTACTTGTCTGTACGTTTATTGGTCCGGGGGGATAAAAACTGGCCCAAAAGCCAGCCGTGTCCCCCGTGGAGCATGACCATGTCAAAACCAAAGGCCTGGGCGTTTTGCGCCGCATGGGCATAGTTATCCGCCACCTGGTTCATCATGGCCTCGTCCATTTCGTCCACCTGCACCCCGTCCGGCCGGACAAAGGCGCTGGGACCAATGGGGTTTTTCCCACCGATGCAGTCCGGGTGGTTTACGCCGCCGATGTGGTTTAGCTGGATGGAGGCCACTGCCCCGTGCATCTTAATGGCCTCTGTTAATGTAAACATGGCCTGGGAATGATAAGTGGAAAAAGGCCCCACAATATCGATGCCATTTCTGTGGCGGGCCGCATAATCGAAATCTACAAAGGTCTCCGTCAAGGTAATTTGGGCCGCCCCGCCCTGGGCCCGGACCTCGTAGGCGTCGATCCCCTCTGCTGTGGGGACGCCGTTGTCGTCGGAAAGCCGGTTTACAATCACCGGCGAGGCAAAGATCCTGTTCTTAAACGTAATGCCCTTGATGGTATAGGGAGAAAATAAGTGGGGGTATTGCATTAGACAGACCTCCTTGCGCTCAGCGGCGCTATAAAATATAAAATAAGTAGGCCCATGCCCGGGCCTGATTTGTTATTTCTATATTATCATAGCTCCAGGCCGCTTGGCAACCTATACCTGGCCATCCCGACTTTGGCTTGGCCTGCTGTAGGAACAACCACCTTGGGCAAAGATCTCTAAATAAAATTTGCAAATTAAGAATTGAAAACTTGCATTGAATCCTGATATCCTTTTTGGTATAATAGATAAAATCATCTTTCAACGGCCCGGCTTTTGGCCGCTGAAAGGGGGCAAATCCAGACATGTCCCCCCAGTGGGACATGGAAATTTGGGAGGGACCTATATGCGTTATGCGTATAATGGCGACATAGGAATAGACAAGCATCTGCATTTTGATGTGGTTATTGTAGGCGCCGGCCTAGCCGGTCTTTACACGGCCTTGAATATTGATGAAAAATATTCTTGCTGCGTGCTCTCCAAGGAGGGTGTGGACATCAGCAATTCCTGGCTGGCCCAAGGGGGCATTGCGGCAGCCATTGCACCGGACGACTCCCCCATTTTGCATTTCGAGGACACCATCATAGCCGGGGCCGGCCTTTGCGACGAAAAGGCCGTTCATGTTTTGGTGGACGAGGGCCCTGAGGATATTAAAACGTTGGTCTCCATGCACGTTCCCTTCGACGTCACGGAGTCTGGCGAGCTGCAGATCACACTGGAGGGCGGCCACCGGAAAAACCGGATTGTCCACGCCGGCGGGGACGCCACCGGCCGGGAGGCGGTAAAGGTCCTGGCGGCCATTGCTGCCCAGCGGCCCAACCTCACCTTTGTGGGACACACGCTGTTTATGGACGTGCTCACCGACGAGAATGGGGCTGTGTGCGGCGCTCTGGTACACAACTCTTTTGGCGGGTATTCCATCATCCACACTCGGAACGTGGTCATCTGCACCGGCGGCATTGGTCAGGTTTATAAATCCAGCACCAACCCGGTAATTGCCACAGGCGACGGTATAGCCGCTGCGCAGCGGGCAGGGGCCGTGCTGAAAAACCTGGAATTCATCCAGTTCCACCCCACGGGCCTGTACACCCCTGATGGAGAGGGCCGGGCTTTCCTCATCTCCGAAGCGGTACGAGGCGAAGGCGGCCTGCTGAAAAACCGGGAGGGTGTTCGCTTTATGCTGGGGGCCCACGAGCTCAATGAGCTGGCTCCCCGGGACATCGTGGCCCGGGCCATTGTACGGGAGCTGGAAAAGTCCGGCGAAAAGTGCGTCTATTTGGACATCACCGCCCGGGACCGGGAGTTCTTATCCGCCCGCTTCCCCACTATTTACAACGAGTGCCTGCGCCGGGGCATCGACATCTCCCGGGACTGGATCCCGGTGCGCCCGGTACAGCACTATATGATCGGCGGCATTGCCACCGACCTCTACGGGCAGACAGCTGTCCCCGGTCTCTACGCCTGTGGAGAGGCCGCCTATACAGGCGTCCACGGCGCCAACCGGCTGGCCTCTAACTCCATGCTGGAATGCCTGGTCTTTGGCCGCAGGGCGGCGCAGACCATCAATCAGGCCATCCCCAACCAGGCGGCCCTGGTGGATAAAGATTTGCCCGCCGTGCCCAAGCGCCGGCAGACCGTGCTGAACCTGGCCCGCACGAGGGACCGGATCCAGCAGCTGATGAACGACTACGGCGGCGTCATCCGCAACCGGGCCGGCATGGAGACGGCTTTGACGCAGATCACCGCCATTTTGACCGAGCTGGAATCCAGCTACGATGAGAGCCAGGAATATGTGGAGGTTTTGAACATCGCCACAGTGGCCAAGGCCATCCTCACCGCTGCCCTGGCCCGAAAAGAAAGCGTGGGCGCCCATTATCGGGAAGACTAGGAGGACATATCCCATGAACTATATCGGAATAGATGATTTTATTCTCTCCGCCTTAAAGGAGGACATTGGAACCGGCGACATCACCACCCAGAGCTGCATCCCCGCCGACGCCGTATCTACCGGCCGTTTTCTAGCCAAGGCAGACGGGGTTTTCTGCGGCGGAGACGTGCTGTGCCGGGTCTTTTTCCTCTATGATCCCAGCGTGTCTGTCTCCTTGTATATGGAGGATGGCGCCTGGGTAAACAAAGGAGATGTCATTGCCACCGTACAGGGCTCGTCCCAGAGCATTCTCTCTTGCGAGCGGGTGGCGCTGAACATTGTGCAGCACATGTCCGGCATTGCCACCTATGCCAAAAGTTTGGTGGAACAGGTGGCCGGCACCAAGGCCCGGATTGTGGACACCAGAAAGAGCACGCCTGGCATGCGGGTTTTAGAAAAATACGCCGTCAAGGCCGGCGGCGCTGGGAATCACCGGTTTAACTTGGCCGACGGCGTCTTGATCAAGGACAACCACATCGCCGCCGCCGGCGGTATTGGCCAGGCGATTGCCGCTGTGCGGGCCAACGTCCCCCACACCATGAAAATTGAGGTGGAAGTGGAGACAATGGATCAGGTGCAGGAGGCCCTGGAGGCCGGTGCGGATATCATCATGCTGGACAACATGGACTGTGCCGCCATGAAACAGGCTGTAGATCAAATCGCCGGCCGGGCTCTAACCGAGGCCTCCGGCAATATGGGCGAGCGGGATCTGCGCCAGGTTGCAGAAACTGGCGTAGATATCATCTCCGTGGGGGCTTTGACCCACTCCGTCACCGCCCTGGACATCAGCCTCAAATTTTAAGCCTATGTCTACAACGGATCTGCTCTCTGAGAACATCTTGGCTCTGCTGCTGATGGCCCCTGCGCTGGCTCTGCTCCTGTTTGGTATTGTGCTCTACCGGTTCCGCCTGTTTGACCGGGACAAGAAAAGCAAAATCTCCCCCAGCCGTCAGGTGGGCAAGGTGATGATCATCGCCTGTGCCATCGTGCTCATTATCTTAATTCTGGTATTTATTGCCGGCACCGTCACCCTACATGCGGAGGCAAACTAAAATAAAAAGCCCGCCGAACCATATGGTTCGGCGGGCCTTTTTATACGCTTTTCTGGTCTACTCCTCGGCGCAATCGCCACAGCAGCAGCCGCCGTCTTCCGGGATATCTTCCAAGAAGTCGTGGCCGCAATTGGGGCAGTTTAATTCCCCACCGTCCAAGTCGCTCTCGCTGAAGGTGAACTCCTCTCCACACTCCGGACAGGTGGCAGAAAACTGGGCGTCATGGTCACAGCAGTCGCACTCGTCCTCTTCTTCCTCGTCTTCATCATAGACGATGGACTCCACATCTGCCAGATCGTCGCTGAGGGCATCGATCTCCTCACCCAGGTCCAGGGCATTCTCTTCTAGATCGTGAAGGCTGGCCGCAACGTCCTCCAGGGCGTCCACAATGGCCAAGATCATCTTATCCTGCTTGCTGGCCTCCCCATCCAGGCCCAAGCCGTCTGCCAGGCCCTTCAAATAGGCTACTTTTTCCGCAACTGTCATGTGTGCACCCTCCTTATAATTTGAATTGTATGTACCGGCCAAACAGGCCCCTGCTTAGCCCTTGGCACGCTCCAGGTATTCCCCGGTACGGGTGTCTACCTTGATCTTGTCCCCAACGTTGATGAACAGAGGTACCTTTACCTCCGCCCCTGTCTCCAGGATGGCGGGCTTGGTCACGTTGGTGGCGGTGTCGCCCTTGAAGCCGGGGTCGGTCTCCGTCACTTCCAGCTCCACAAAGTTGGGGGGTGCTATAGAGAACACCTTGCCCTTATAGGACATAATGGTGCAAGGCATATTCTCCTTGACAAAACGGAAGTTGTCGTCCAACATGGACTTGTCAATGGGGATCAGCTCATAGGTCTCCCCATCCATGAAGTAGTACAGGTCTCCATCGTTGTAGCTGTACTCCATCTCTTTCCGCTCTACATAGGCGTTTTCAAACTTATCCGTGGGGTTAAAAGAGGTCTCCACCACGGCGCCAGTGATTACGTTTTTCATCTTGGTGCGGACAAAGGCGGCGCCTTTCCCCGGTTTCACATGCTGAAACTCTACCACCTGCATAACCTTGCCATCCAGCTCAAAGGTCACGCCATTTCTAAAATCACCTGCAGAAATCATAAATCCAATTTCCTCCTGACTCGTTTGTTCCTCGCATTATTCTATATTATTTTCTCCTGTATTGCAAGAGCATTTTACAAGATTACCAGGGCTTTTGGGGCTTTTGTAATGTTTTCACAGCCGCCTTCCCGGATCACCAGCACATCCTCAATGCGCACGCCGAACCGGCCGGGCAGGTAAATACCCGGTTCAGCCGATATCACCGCCCCCGCCGGCAGCGGTGCTTTAGACGCCGGGGAGGCATTGGGCTGTTCATGGATCTCCAGCCCCACGCCATGGCCAAAGCTGTGGCCAAAATAAGGGCCGTAGCCCGCCGCCTGGATCACATCTCTGGCCGCCTGATCCACCTGGCTGCCAGAAACGCCGGCTCTTGCCGCTGCAATCCCTGCCAGCTGGGCCTTTTGCACGGTTTCGTAGACCGCCTGCATCTCCTCTGTCACGCTGCCCAGGGCCACCGTGCGGGTCATGTCGGAACAATAGCCCTGGTAGATGCAGCCGAAGTCCATGGTGAGAAAGCCCTCTACCAGCGGCACATCTTCAGGCACGCCGTGGGGCATGCTGCTCTTGGGCCCAGAGACCACAATGGGGTCAAAGGACATATTCTCCGCCCCGTATTTCAGCATCCGGTAGGTGAGTTCTGCCGCCACATCTTTTTCCGTCATGCCCAGCCGGATCGTGTTCAACACATCCTCCAGGGCCCGCTCTGCAATGCGCTGGGCCTGGATCATCCGCTGGATCTCCCAATCCTCTTTTACCTGACGCAAAGCCTCTAAATGCTGGGAGACGGGGACAAGCTCCGCTTGCAGCTGCTTGGCAAAGCGCTGATGCTCCGCCACAGTCATGCGCCCATCTTCAAAGCCAAGGCGCCGGATACCGCAGCGCTCTGTCAGTTTGTTGATATGCTCGCTGTACCGGGCGCCGCCCACGTCTAAAACCTGGGCACCGGTGACGGCCAAAGCCGCCGCCTCGGTATACCGGGAGTCAGTGTAAAACCAGGCATCTGACCCGGTAATCAACACCATACCGTCGGATGCGGGAAACCCGGTGGCATAGCGGCGCATTACCTCGCTGGTGAGGAGAAAGGCATCCACCTCCGCCGCCGGGAGGAGAGCCCGAATCTTTTGAATATTATCCATGTTGCTCCTTTCTCGTCCTGCACCGGAACGGCAGCTCCGCCACATAGCGCAGGGCAAACCGGGGATCTTTCAGCTCCAACGGCCGCACCAGGATGGAGTACACCCCCGCCCGGTTGGCCCCCAGCACGTCTGCGTAAATCTGGTCTCCCGCCAGAGCCGCCTGCTCCGGCCGGCGGCCTGCCATTTGCAGCGCTTTTACAATTCCATCGGTCTTTGGCTTTTTGGCCATAATCACACAGCCGGCGCCAATGGACTTGGCAAAGTCCACCGCCCGCTGTTTCTTATTATTGGATACCAAAAACAGCCGGATCCCCCCCGCCTGCATCCGCTGCAGCCACGGGCCCATAGCCGGGGGCGGATCTGTCCGATAATAGGGGGACAAGGTATTGTCCAGGTCCAACAGCAGCAGGTCAATGCCCCGCTGCCGCAAAAAATCAGGCGTTACCTGAAAAACCGTATCAAATTTTGCACAGGGGATTAGATTTGCAAACATACGCATATTTGTCTCTACCCATCATATTCTTAAGTTATAGAAGATACTTCCACTATACTACAGAGGTGACCTATGGACAAGATCAAAATCATCTTAGCCATTCCCCCGGAAGAGGGCCGGGTACGACCGCCCATTCCCTGCACCATTGGCCACATGGCCTACAAGATTGGCAGCGGGTTTCGCCTGTACCGCTGTGCCGCTTTGGGCGCAGCCCGCTCCGGCCTGATGGTGCTCAGCGATAACGGTTACCGAGGTACCGGCAGCCCGGACCATTTGGCCAGGGCAATCCTGCGGGAGTGTATGGCCCGGGGCTTTTCCGGGCTGCTGGCGGATTTTGAGGTCCGCTCCCCTTTACTGTGTTCCCTGTTAGACCGGGTCTCCGGCCTGTTTGCCATGCAGCGGCTACAGCTCTATGTACCGGAGGCTTTTGGAAATGTAAAAAACGCCAACGTCCTGGTGCCCTCCGCAATTTCTGGCGGAAACCTCCACCGGGAGCTAGAAGAAGCTGTGCAGCGCTATGGCGCCTCCCGTGTCACGCTGGATGTGGAACGCATCTGCATGGATTTTACGCTCCCCTCCCACAACGGCCAAGGGCGCCGTCTGGATCCGTCGGAGTTTGCCGCTTTAGCCCAGACAAAGGGCGCATCGTCCTTCTTTTCCCGGGAGCTGGGCGCCTATTACTTTACATACAGTGACGGAAGGCAGGCCCATTTCACCCTCTATGACAATGCCGCCAGCCTGCGGCAAAAATTAGACCTGGCCGCCCAGCTGGGCATCCGCTCCGCTGTGCTCTTTTACCCAGAAGTATCTGATATTTTAACAGATATTTGTTCCTAAAACCTTGGAAAAGAAAAGCTCTGACCGTTTGGTCAGAGCTTTTGCATTAATAGTACTTTTTATTTCTGTTCTTTCTCGCTGCCTCCGATTTCTTGCGGCGTCTAACACTGGGGCTCTGATAGTATTCCTTTTTCCGCAGATCAGAGAGCACACCGGCCTTGGCACAGCTTCTCTTAAACCGTTTCAGTGCGCTGTCCAGAGACTCGTTATCTTTTACCCGGATTTCCGACATCTATTTCCCTCCCTCCAAATACGCAAGGCGAAGCCTGGCGCTTTAAGGGCCATATTTATGGCTTGTTTGACAGGTAGTATTATAATCTTTGCGCCGGATATTGTCAAGGCGAACTTTGTGAATTGTCTGTGAAGTTCCCCGACCACACCCGGCATTTTCGGCAATTTACTGGGGTTTCACGATCAGATTCACCAGTTTATCCTTGACCACGATACGCTTTACCAACTGCATACCTGCCGTTTGCCGGGCAATCTTTTCGTCCGCCAGGGCGGCCGCCACCAGCGTATCGTCATCGCTGCCGGCGGGGACGGTCACCGTCGTTTTAAACTTACCATTGACCTGGACGGCAATCTCCTTCACGGCGTCTTCCAGCTTGGCCGGGTCATAGTCCGGCCAGGTAGACAGGCTGGCTATGCCGTCAAAGCCCTGGATCTCCCACAGCTCCTCGGCAATATGGGGCGCAAAGGGGCTGAGCATCTGCAATAACGCCCGAATGTCGCCCCGAGAGACGCCGTTGTCATAATAGGTGTTCACCAGGCTCATCAGTGCGGCAATGGCCGTATTGAACTTCATGCTCTCAATGTCCTCGCTCACTTTTTTAATGGTGCGATGGACGGCGGCCTCGTTGGCCGGAGAGTAGCTGTCATCTCCCTCTATACGGTTTTCCGCCAGGTTCCAAATCCGATCCAAAAAGCGCTTACAGCCTTTTACCGCATTGGCACTCCAGGCTGCGGCCTTTTCAAAGTCGCCGATGAACATGATATAGGTGCGCATGGTATCCGCACCATACTGAGCCACCACATCATTGGGGTTCACCACGTTGCCCCGGCTCTTACTCATCTTTTCGCCGCCTTCCCCAAGGATCATGCCATGGGAAGTGCGCTTTTGATAGGGCTCTTTCGTAGGCACCACGCCAATATCGTAGAGGAATTTGTGCCAGAACCGGCTGTAGAGCAAGTGGAGCGTCGTATGCTCCATGCCGCCGTTGTACCAGTCCACCGGGGACCAGTAGTCCAAAGCAGCCTTAGAGGCCAGCTCTTTATCATTGTGGGGGTCCATATACCGCAGGAAGTACCAGCTGGATCCCGCCCACTGGGGCATGGTATCCGTCTCCCGCCGGGCGGGGCCGCCGCAATGGGGGCAGGTGGTATTCACCCAGTCTGTCATCTTGGAAAGGGGGCTCTCCCCGTCGTCCGTGGGCTCATAGCTCTCCACGTCCGGCAGCACCAAGGGCAGCTCGCTTTCCGGCAGGGGCACCCAACCGCACTTGTCACACCAGACCATGGGGATGGGCTCCCCCCAATACCGCTGGCGGGAAAATACCCAGTCCCGCAGTTTATAGTTCACCTGCTCATGGCCCAGGCCCTTTTCCGTCAACCACTTGGTGATGGCGGGGATGGCCTCCTTCACAGTCATACCGTTTAGGAAGTCGGAATTGACCATGATCCCGGTATCGTCTTTTAAGGTAAAGGCAGCCTGCTCCACATCGCCGCCCTGTACCACTTCTACAATCGGCAGGCCGAACTTTTTGGCAAACTCCCAGTCCCGCTCGTCATGGGCCGGCACAGCCATGATGGCGCCGGTGCCGTAAGTGGCCAGGACGTAATCCGAGATGAAGATCGGAATTTCCTTGCCGTTTACCGGATTGATGCCCCGAACACCCTCCAACTGGACGCCGGTCTTTTCCTTGTTCAGCTCTGTCCGCTCCAGATCGCTCTTCGAGGCGGCCAGCTGCTGATAGGCCTGCACATCCGCCCCATTGGAGAGGACGCCAGACTCCAGCCACTGCTTCACCAGAACATGTTCCGGGGACAGGACCATATAAGTGGCGCCAAACAGGGTGTCCGGCCGGGTGGTAAAGACCACAATGTCATCCCCGGTGGTGGCTTTAAACCGGACTTCTGCACCGGTGGAGCGGCCGATCCAGTTTTTCTGCTGCATCTTTACCCGCTCAATAAAGTCCAGGTCGTCTAAGTCGTCGATGAGCCGCTGGGCATACTCTGTAATCTTCAGCATCCACTGGCTTTTCTCCTTACGGATGACCGGGGCGCCGCAGCGCTCGCACACGCCCTCTACCACTTCTTCGTTGGCCAGGACGCACTTACAGGAAGTACACCAGTTCACCGGCATGGTGGTCTTATAGGCCAGGCCGTGCTTGTAGAGCTGGAGGAAGATCCATTGGGTCCACTTATAATAGTTGGGGTCCGTGGTGTTGACCACCCGGTCCCAGTCAAAGGAATAGCCCAGCATCTTCAACTGCCGGGTAAAGTTTTCAATATTGTCGTGGGTCACCTTGGCCGGGTGGATATGATTTTTAATGGCATAGTTCTCCGTGGGGAGGCCAAAGGCGTCATACCCCATGGGAAAGAGCACGTTGTAGCCCTGCATCCGTTTTTTCCTGGCCACCACGTCCATGGCGGTATAGGGCCGGGCATGGCCCACATGGAGCCCCTGGCCGGAGGGGTAGGGAAACTCCACCAGGGCATAGAATTTGGTCCGGGGATCGCCGTTTTTCGCAGCATAGAGCTTTTCCCCATACCATTTTTCCTGCCATTTCTTTTCAATCTTCGCAAAATCGTACTTCAAAGTGCATCACGCTCTCTCATAAAATGAACAACAGCAAGGGGGGCCATCCTTGGCTCCCCTTTGCAGTCAATCCGATAGCAGATTGGAAATATCCACCTCTTCCGCATCGCTCCACAGCCGCTCCAGTGCGTAGAACTTGCGGGTTTCATCTAAAAACACGTGGATGATTACACAACCGAAATCAATTAAGATCCATCCGCCGCCCCGGCTCCCCTCTGTACGGAGCAAGGTCTCGCCCTGGTCTTCCAGGGCTTTGCTCACTTCATCAGCCAAAGTCTTTACATGGGTCGTAGACGTGGCCGTACAGATCACAAAGTAATTTGCCAAGATGGTCACATCTTCTGTGCGAAGGAGCTTAATCTCCGTACCTTTTTTCTCGTCCAATGCTTTTATGGCAATCTTTGCCATTTCCAGCGGTGTCAGCATGTTGATTCCCCTTTGTCTGTCTTAGGCGGCTGCTTCCAGCGGCGGGGTAGTCGCAGCCTGCACATCGTCCCCGGCAAGTCCCCCGCTGTCCGTCGTGGTGGAGAAAGTGGCCGGTTCCGCATCTGAAGCTCCCGGCCCAGTGCTTACATCGGAATCAGGATCTGTAGACGTTTCCCCATCCGGGTCAGATGTAGCCGGGCTCTCGGCCACCGACGGCGGCGCCACCGTCTCTTCATCTACCGTTTCCTCCTCTTCGTCATCGGATGTCGTGGAAACGCTGGAAGAGCTCCCCGTATTATCGTAAAACTCCGTAATATCCGGCGGCGCATTGCCGTTTGTCACGTAAAGCGTCCCATCTGATGTGCAGGTGAGGATATTGAGATCCTCCACCTGGATGTCCTCCCGCAGAGGATTGATATAGGTGTTGAGCATCTCCACCCACTGATCCTCATCAATGGCCACATAGGAGAGGCCCCGGATCAGGTTGTCTCCAAACGAGCGCAAAGGCATGGTGTGGAAATTAATATCCTCTGAACTTAGGCTCATAATCTGCTGGCCCAGCCAGATCAGGTTGCCAATGGTCAGATCCGTATCCACATATTCTGCAAAGATCTGGGCAAATTCATTGATCCTCAGAAGATTCTCCGGCTGCAGCACTTGGTCCGCCAGGGCCGACAAAAACGCCTGCTGGGTCTCAATCCGGCCCAGGTCCGCATTGGCATAGCCGGAGCGGAAACGGACCACGCCTAAAGCCGTCTCCCCGTCCAGCCACTGGGGGCCGGCGGAGACGTGGATATGCAGATCCTGTACATCGTCGTCATAATCCATGTCCTGGGGCACGTCAAAATACACGCCGCCCACCATGTCCACCAGCTCAACAAAGGCATTGAGGTCAATAACGACGTAGCAGTCCACCATGTAACCCAAAATATCGCTCAGGCCAGCCTTCAACCCCTCTACCCCATTGCCATTGAGGGAGAGAATCGTGTTGGCCTTTTTCACCGGCCAATCCACATTGACCAAGGTGTCCCGGGGAATGCTCACGACGTCCAGCTTTTGATTGACCGTATCCAACATACCCACCATCATGGTGTCTGTATTGCCGTTCCCATCGTCGCTGCCCACGACTAGGAAGGTATAGACGCCGTCCTTGCGGACACTGTTTAGATCGCTGGAGGAGCTGACCGCTGTATTGGGATCATCCTGCGAATCCCCGCCATCCGGCGTAGGGGTAGACGGGTCGCCGATATCCGGCGGCCGCACGCTGGACGTCCACCAGATGGTCACACCCAGGACGATCAGGGCGAGGATGATTAGGACAATCAAGATTCTGCGGCGGCGTTTAAACCGCTTATACTGCGTCATCCGCCGCTTGATTGCCGCTTGCTCCTCCGGACTGCGCTCCGCCGCCCCGCCAGGCTGCCGCCGGGCGGCCGGACGCTGGGCTGTTGGATACGCCTGCCTCTGGTCGCCAGAGCGCTGCGGGGACACAGGTTGGCTCTGAGATGCAGACCGCCTTGTATTTGCCTCACTTGCTTGTTTTTTCTGCCCCTCTGTTCCAACCGACCGCTGGGCAGATGGGCGCTGTTGGGAAACCGGCCGTTGGAATGAATCTGCGTAGTCAGAATAATTTTCTTGGCTAGCGGGCCGCTCTATATACGGTTGCTGCCACTCTTGCGATGCTGATTGCTGGGACTGGGCGCTAGACGTCCTGCGCCCGTTGGCTGCATGTTTCGCTTTTTTCCCGTTTCCAAAAAGCTTCATGTGTATAATTATCCTTCCGTAGTCTCCAGGGCCGCAATGGCCTCATAGGTCCTGAAATGGGGCGTAATCCCGCCACTTTTCATGTCCTCTATGCTCATCTTCAGCCCCATAAGCAGGGCCTGATCCAGATCAACATAGGCCATACGCCGGAGGACATCCACGCCCGGGAAATCCCGGGTAGGCTCGATGTAGTCCGCCATATAGATTACCTTCTCTAGCAAGGTCATATCCGCCTTGCCGGTGGTATGCCAAAAGATCGCTTCCGCCACCGCATCCGAGACCCCAAACTCCGCCTTGGCAATGGCGGCGCCGGTCTTGGCATGGAGGAGTTTGACCTCTTGTTTTTCCACATTGTCAATCATAATACCATACTTTTGGCACAATTTCAACTGTTCTGACAGATCCAGTCGTTTTGTAATATCGTGCAAAATAGCCGCTGTCCGGGCATCTTCTACCGGGGCGCCCCAGCGCTCCGCCAGGCGGACGGCCTCCTCCTCGCAGCCCTGGACATGGGGAACACGGGTGGGCTTTAACATGGCATAGGCTTTTTCCCGCAGCCAGGCAAAATCCGGCTTAGCGCCATAGAGCCGGTGGCCGATAATATAGCTGTACACCCCGTCCGTCAGGTATTCCCGGCCGCCCCGTTGGCCCAGGGCCTGCCGCAGCTCTGTAGAGGAGATGGTCACCACGCCGTTGTGGAGGATCACGCTCTGGGCCCCATAGGTTTTCCCTAAGTAGTGTCCAAAGTCTTCCAACTGCTGGCGGTCTGCCTCTTCCCGAGAAAAAGTGACCAGAACAGCCATTTGCAGCAATTCCCGGAACCGGTACCAGGTTTCAATACCCAGGAACATATCGCTGCCCACCAAAAGGTGCAGCGTCGCCCCCGGGTACTGGGCCTGGACCTGGACCAGGCTGTCATACGTATAGCTCTTACCAGGCCGTTGGAACTCCAAATCGGATACCTCCGCCCGGGGCAGCTGCGCCGCTGCTGTTTGAAGCATGGCCAGGCGGTCTTCCGCCGGAGGCGTCTCTACAGGTAAATCCTTATGGGGGGGGATATTGTCCGGCGCCAAAAGCAACTTATCCAATTGTAGCTGCGCAATGGCTGTGGCGGCAGCCTCTACATGCCCCCTGTGGGGCGGATTAAAGGTGCCGCCAAAAAAACCAATCTTCATATTGTAAGATGTTCCTTTACATGTTTTTTGCCTTCACCAGTTTGATCTTCTTGTCCGCCGGCAACTTTTTGTTCTCCCGGTACAGGACAAACTTGGTGCCGATCACCTGTACCGGCTCGGCACCGCAGGCCGCCGCTAAGATATTGCAGGCCTCCCTGGCGGTGAGGAGGGAATTCTCCAGCACCCGGCCCTTAATCAGCTCCCGGGCTGTTAAGGCGTCGTTTGCCTGGGTAATGAGATTGTCCGTCACACCGCTTTTGCCCACCTGGAGGATGGTATCTATCCCATTGGCCAGCCCCCGGAGCTGGGCCCGCTGCTTACTTGTCAGCATAGTATTTCCTCAATTCCTTTTTAAATTCTTCCAGCGCCTTTGCCCGGTGGGAAATTTTATTTTTCTCTTCCCCCAGCTGGGCCATGCTCAGGCCCTTTTCCGGGAGATAAAAAATGGGGTCATAGCCAAAGCCGCCTTCCCCCTGGGGGGCGGTCAAGATCTCGCCATTGCACTCTCCCTGGGCACGAATCACATCCCCATTTGGGAAAACACAGGCGATGGCAGAGACGAATTTGGCGCTGCGGTCCTCTATACCCTCCATATTTTTCAACAGCAGCATATAGCGGTCTTCGTCTGTTTTGTATGCGCTGCCTCCGTAGCGGGCGGAGTAAACCCCCGGCTTGCCGTCCAGGGCGTCCACCATCAGGCCGGAATCATCGGAGATTGCCGGGCAACCGGAAAGCTCCGCTACAGAGGACGCCTTCAGATAGGCGTTTTCCGCAAAGGTGGAGCCCGTCTCCTCTACTTCCATCTGGATCCCTGCCTCCGACTGGGAGAGGATCTCCACACCCAGGTCGGCTAGAAGCTCCCGCATCTCTGCGATCTTTTTCTTGTTGTTGCTGGCCAAAATAAAACGCATGGTTCTGCCCTCCATTTTAATCCAACAGAGCGGTTACAAAGTCCGCCGCTTCAAAGGGCATCAGGTCGTCTACCCCTTCGCCCACACCTACATATTTCACCGGGACGCCCAGCTCATCGGCTATGGCAAAGACGATGCCCCCCTTGGCTGTACCGTCCAATTTGGTGAGCACGATGCCGGTGACCCCGGCATACTCCTGGAACTGTTTGGCCTGGATCAGGCCGTTTTGCCCGGTGGTGGCGTCAATCACCAAGAGGGTTTCCCTGGCGGCACCGGGCAGCTCCCGGTCGATCACCCGGCTGATCTTAGCCAGCTCGTTCATCAGGTTGGTCTTATTGTGCAGCCGGCCGGCCGTGTCGCAGATCATCACATCTACATGCCGGGCCTTGGCCGCTGCAATGGCGTCAAACACCACAGCCGCTGGGTCGGAGCCCTCTTCATGGCGGACAATATCCGCTCCCGCCCGCTGGGCCCAGATGGTGAGCTGCTCAGCTGCAGCCGCCCGGAAGGTATCGCCGGCGCACAGCAGCACCCGCTTGCCCTGGGAGCGCAGGTGCATGGCCAGTTTGCCGATGGTGGTGGTCTTCCCCACACCGTTGACGCCGATGACCAAGATCACGGACAGGGGGCTATCCAAATGCATAGTTTTATCCCCGGACTCCAACACCTGGGTCAAGATCTCCGCCAACGCCTGCTTGATTTCTTGGCCGCCTTTTAACCCCTTTTGCCGCACGGTTTCCCGCAAGCGGTCCACCGCTTTCACGGCGGTATTGACCCCCACGTCCGCCAGGATTAGGGTCTCCTCCAGCTCCTCGTAGAATTCCTCATTTGCCCCGGTAAATTGGGCAAACATGCCGGTGAGCTGGATGGATACATTTTTCTTTGTCTTCGCCAGGCCTTCTTTGATTTTGTCGAAAAATCCCATTGGGTCGGTTTCCTTTCTATCTTGCCAATTGTTTTTCCGCCTCGTCCAGGTCAATATGCAAAACCTTAGACACACCCATCTCCTGCATGGTGACCCCATAGAGCAGGTCAGCCTCCTCCATGGTGCCCCGGCGGTGGGTAATTACGATAAATTGGGTCTTATCAGACAGCTTGCGCAAATATTTTGCAAAACGCACCACATTGGCCTCGTCCAGTGCAGCTTCGATCTCATCCATGACGCAGAAGGGCGTGGGCCGCACTTTCAAAATAGCAAAATATAAGGCGATGGCCACAAAGGCCTTTTCCCCGCCGGAGAGAAGCGTCAAGGTCTTCAGCGTTTTCCCGGGAGGCTGCACATGGATCTCAATGCCGCAATTTAAAATATCGTTTTCGTCCTCCAATTCCAAGCTGGCCCGGCCGCCGCCGAACAGCTCCTGGAAGGTGGTGCGGAAACTTTCATCGATGAGCTTGAATTCCCGGCCAAAGATCTCGGTCATCTCCTTGGTGATGTTGCCGATAATCTTCTCCAGTTCCCCCTTGGCCCGGGTCACATCGTCCCGCTGCTCGGTCAAATAGGTATACCGGGCATTCACCCGCTCATACTCGTCGATGGCGCCCAAATTGGGGGTGCCCAAACTGGCGATCTCCTTCTTCAGTTCCCCGATGCGGCGCATGGCCTTGGGATAGCTCTCCAGCTCCTGGCGCTGGGCCTGGGCGGCTGTGCGACTTAGCTCATAGGTGTCCCACAGCTTGTCGACAATCTGCTTTTCCTCCAGGTCGGCACTGAGCTTTTTCTGCTCCAGCTTGGCGCTCTCCCGCTCCAGGTTTAAAATCTCCTTATTCTGCTCCTGGCTGGCCTTATCTTTCAAGGTCCGCTCCCGCTCCAAATCCAGCTTTTGGGCAGAAATCTGGCCCAGGCGCTCCTGCTGCGCCTGGATCTGGCTGCACACATCTGCCGCCAAATGATCCTTCTGCTCGGCAGCGGCGGTCCAATCTTCATTTTGGGCCGTCAGGGCCTGGATGCGGCTCTGCCGATCCCGGTTATCCCCGGCCAAACCCTCCATTAAAGCCGTCAGCTGCGCAATGGACTGGGCTCCTGCCTCCTGTTCTGCCGTCAAGGAGGCGGCCTCTTCCCGGAGGGCAGCCATCTTTTCTGTCACCTGTTCCCGCTGTTTGGCCAGCGCCTCCTGGCCCTGGGACAGGGCATCCGCCTGGCTGCGCAGATCTGCCGCAGCCTGTTGCTGTCCAGCAATCGCTGCATCTAAAGCGGCCACCGCTTTTCGGTTTTCCTCCAAACGGCCGTCCAAAGCTGCCGCCTCCTGTTCCAGGGAGGTCAGCGCCGCTTCCGCTGTCTCTTCCAAGCGGCGGTGGTTCTCCTGCTGGCCGCCTAAGCTCAGCAGTTGATCTTCCGCCTGGCGCAGGGTATTTTGCTCCACTTCCCAAGCATATTTGGCGGCATCCAGCTCCCGCTGCGCCTCCGTCTGCTTTTGCTCCAGGTCAAGGAGCTGCTCTGCTAATTTCTTTAACTGGGCCTCTATCCGCTTACGCTCGTTGGCCCTGGACAGTATACCCACATTTCGGCCAGGAGAGCCACCGGTCATGGAGCCGCCGGCATTGATGACCTGGCCATCCAAGGTGACGATGCGGAACCGGTTGCCATATTTCCGGGAGATGGAGATGGCATCGTCCATATCGCCAACAATCACCGTCCGCCCTAGGAGAGAGGACAGAATGTTTTTATATTTCCCATCGCAGCGCACCAAATCGGCGGCTACGCCTTTAAATCCCGCCTCCCGAGAGGGATCCTCCCGCAGATTGGAGCCCCGGATGGTGGAGATGGGCAAAAAGGTCGCCCGGCCCCCATCCCGCCGGCGCAGTAGGCTGATGGCGGCCTTGCCGCTCTCCTCTGTGTCTACCACGATGTTCTGAATGGCGGCACCCAGGGCCGTTTCAATGGCCAGGGTATAGGTATCCTCTGTGGTAATCAGGCTGGCCACGGTGCCGTGGATACCCCGCAGGTCGCCACGGCCCGCCTCCTGCATCACAATCTTTACCGCCTTGGAAAATCCCTCGTATTCCTTTTCCATATCGGCCAGGAGTTTTGCCCGGGATTCCAGGGCGTTTTTCTCCATATTCTGCTTGACCTGCTCCGCCTGGAGCCCTTCCACCTTTTTGGTGCGCAGCTCCAGCTGCATGGCATAGCCCCGGATCACATTTTGGGCTGAGGTCTTTTGCTCCTCTGCCTCTGCCAAGGCTTTGGCCAGGGCCTGGCCCTCACTTTTCAAAGCCGCCGCCGTGGCCGATGCCTTTTCCAAGTCGCTGCCAATGCTCTCTTTTCGAGATCGCATCTCCCCAGCGGCAGAGGCCAGGGCCGAGCGTTGGGCCTGTTTTTCATGGACTTCCTGCAGAAGGTCCGCCTCATCCCGCAGCAGGGCGGCCAGCTGTTCTCCCTTTTCCCCGGCAGAACGGGTAAACGCCTCCATTTGGGCCAGGAGCTGCTCCACTTGCGCAGTTAGGTCCGCTTTGGCGCCGGCAATCTCTTCGCTTCGCTGCTGGTGGGCCTGAATCTGTGCCGAGATATCTGTCTCCCGGTTGGACTGCTGTTGAATCTCCTGGCGCAGCTGGTGGATCTGATCCACATTATTCTGAATATTGGTCTTCAGCACTTTCCCAGCGCTCTCCAGCTCCGCCCGGCGGGCCTCCAGCTCCGAAATGGTGCTGCGCACCGTCTCCGACTCCAGATCCTTATCCCGCATTTTTTCAGATATGGCCTCTATGCCTTGGTACAGGTCATCTAACGTCTGCTGCGCCTCTGCCAGCTGCTGTTTGGAGGCCGCATAGTCCTCTGCCAAGCGCACAGACTGGACGCTGAGCCGGTCTAAGTTCTCCATCCAGGTGGAAATCTCCAGGCTCCGCATCTCATCCCGCAACAACAGGTAGCGCTTAGCCACCTCTGCCTGCTTGCCCAGTGGCTCCACCTGGAGCTCCAGCTCGGCAATCTTATCGTTAATGCGCACCAGGTTTTCCTCGGTACGCTCCAATTTCCGTTCCGATTCCTCTTTTCGGCTGCGGTACTTGGAGATGCCCGCCGCCTCCTCAAAAATCTCCCGCCGATCCGTGCTTTTGGCGGAGAGGATCTCGTCAATCCGGCCCTGGCCGATATTGGAGTAGCCATCCCGGCCGAGGCCGGTGTCCATCAAAACCTCATGGATGTCCCGCAGGCGGACAGATTCCCGATTTATGTAGTATTCGCTCTCCCCGCTGCGGTAGTAGCGCCGGGTGAGCATCACTTCGGATGCGTCCACCGGGAAGAGGCCGGCGCTGTTGTCCAGCACCAAAGAGACCTGGGCAAAGCCCACCTGGCTGCGCTGTTGCGTGCCGCCAAAGATCACATCCTCCATCTTGCCGCCCCGGAGGGTCTTGGTGCTCTGCTCTCCCATGACCCAGCGGATGGCATCGGAGATGTTGCTCTTTCCACTGCCATTTGGGCCGACAATCGCCGTTATATCTTTTTCAAAGGTCAGCCTCGTCTTTTCCGGAAAAGACTTGAAGCCCTGGATTTCCAGCGCTTTTAAATACAAACCAGCCACTCCTCGTCGCTTCGAAATACATCCATCAGTATATGCTATTTTCAGCCGCTTTGCAACGCATTTTCCGAATCAGTCCTGCATAGCCTGCAAGGCCGCTGCTGCGGCGGCCTGTTCCGCCTCTTTTTTGCTGTGCCCCTCTCCGGTGCCCAGGACGGCCCCGTCCAGCAGCACGGATACGGTAAAACATTTTAGATGATCCGGCCCGCTCTCGCCTATAAGTTCATAATGCAAATCATGGCCGGACTCCCGCTGCACCAATTCCTGCAAGGCCGTTTTATGGTCCTTGGTGGCTGGCAGAACCGGCTGTGACAGGATGAGCCGGTGGATAATGGGCTCCACCTTTTCCCGGCCACCATCCAAATAGATGGCTGCTAGCAGGGCCTCCACAGCATCGGCAATGATGGAGTTGCGCTGCCGGCCGCCCGCCTGCTCGCCCCGCCCAAAACGGAGATAATTGCCCAACTTAAGCTGTTTGCCCACAGCCGCCAAGCTCTCCTCACAGACTAGGGCAGCCCGGCGTTTGGTCATGTCCCCCTCGGGCATCTGCGGGTGGTTTTTATATAGATACTCCGCCGCCGTTACTCCTAGGATAGAGTCTCCCAGAAACTCCAGACGCTCATTACAAGCCACATGCTCCCGCCGGTGCTCGTTGGCATAAGAGCTGTGGGTCAAGGCCGTCTCCAACAGGGACCGGTCCTGAAACTGGTATCCCAAGCTCTTTTCCAATTCTGTCATCTGCCATGCCCCTTCCTCGGTTTCATCCCACAAAAGGGGGCGGCGGAACCGCCCGCCGCCCTATGCTTTTTCCGTATCACTGTCGATCTTCATATAGTCTATGTTCTCACAAATATCCGCAATTATACCGCTAGAGGCAAAGGCGATCGCCTGTTGGATAGCGCTGCGGATGGCACGGGCCTTAGAAGATCCGTGGGCCTTGATCACCGGCTTGGAGATGCCCAGCAAGGGCGTTCCGCCGATCTCCTGGTAGTCCATCTTCTTGCGCAGGTCCCGGAAGCTGTTGCGAGACAACACATAGGCGGTTTTGGTAAATTTATTCTTTGTAAAGATCTTCCGAATTTCCTCTACAAAGAATACCCCTGTGCCCTCCATGGTCTTTAAAAACACGTTGCCCGTGAACCCATCGCACACCAGCACATCTACGCCGCCTAAAATGGCCTCTCTTGCCTCAATATTGCCAATAAAATTCAGACGGCCGACCTCTTTTGCCGCCATCAGCAGGGCATAGGTCTTTTTCTGCAAATCCCCGCCCTTGGTCTCCTCTGTGCCAATGTTTAACAGGCCTACCCGTGGGGTATCCAGGTTTGCCGTGCGCTTCATATAATAGGCACCCATATAGGCAAACTGCAGCAGATATTCCGGCGTGCACTCCGTATTGGCGCCGCAGTCAATGAGCAGCATACCGTTGTCTGTTGTAGGCAGGGCCGGCGCTAGAGCCGCCCGCCGGATGCCCCGAATGCGTTTGACAATCAAAGTGGCCCCAGTGAGCAGGGCCCCAGTGCTGCCGGCGGAGACTACGGCGTCCCCTTCCCCGTCTCGGAGCATGCGCAGCGCCACCGCCATGGACGAATCCGGTTTCTGCCGGACGGCATGGGACGGGTCATCCTCCATGGTGATGCACTCTGTGGCATTGGCCACCTCTACGCCCCGGGGCAGATCCTGGATCTGCTGGCGCTCCATAGACCGGAGGATCTCCTCCCCCACGCCTACCAAGGTGACTTCTACGCCAAATTCTACGGCCGCATCCAGTGCGCCCTTGACAATTTCATCCGGTGCAAAGTCTCCCCCCATTGCATCCACAATGATTTTCACGGTGCTTCTCCCTCCTTGATCTCTGCCAATGCCCGTTTGGCGATTTCCAGGTTCTTGTTTTTCTTCCCCTTCACTCGATAGCCCAAGGGGGCGATAATCCCGAAATTAATATTCATGGGCTGGAACTTTTCCACGGTCTCATCGCTGACATACAGGGCCAGGGCCCCGATAGCTGTCTCCCGAGGGAAATCTCTAGGCGGCTGACCCAGCAGTTCCCTTGCCGTCTCTATCCCTACCAAAAGGCCGGAGGCCGCCGACTCCACATAGCCCTCCACACCGGTGATCTGGCCGGCAAACCGAATGCGGGGCTCCCGGTGCAACCGATAATACCGGTCCAGCAGACGGGGAGAATCCAAATAGGTATTCCTATGCATGACCCCGTAGCGGACAAACTCTGCATTTTTCAGCGCCGGGATCATAGAAAACACCCGTTTCTGTTCTGGAAAAGCCAAATGGGTCTGGAACCCTACAATATTATATATGGTTCCCGACCGGTTATCCCGGCGGAGCTGCACCACCGCATAGCTCTCCCGTCCAGTCCGGGGATCCCGCAGGCCTACCGGTTTCATCGGCCCGAAGCGCAGGGTATCCTCCCCCCGCCGGGCCATCACCTCCACCGGCATACAGCCTTCAAAGACGCCGCCATCGTCAAAACCGTGGACTGTCGCCTCTCTGGCGGAGATCAGGGCCTGCCAAAAAGCCTGATATTCTTCTTTGCTCATGGGGCAGTTTACATAATCAGGAGTCCCCCGGTCATATCGGGAGGCGAAGAAAGCGCTGGACATATCCACGCTCTCTAAGGTCACAATGGGCGCCGCCGCATCGTAAAAATTCAAATAAGCCGTCTCCGGGAAGAGGTTTCCGATGGCAGCTGCCAGAGGCTCGGATGTCAAGGGGCCGCTGGCCAGGATAACAGTCCCCGCCGGGATCTGGGTCACTTCCTCATGCACGACCTGGATATTGGGATGGCTGCAAATCTTTTGGGTTACGGTTTGGGCAAAGCCCGTCCGATCTACGGCCAAGGCACCGCCGGCAGCCACCTGATTGCTGTCTGCGGCTGCCAGGATTACCGAGTCCAACTGGCGCATTTCCTCTTTTAACAAACCCACGGCATTTTCAATCGCCGCCGCCCGCAGGGAGTTGGAACACACCAGCTCTGCAAAGTCGTCGGACACATGGGCCGGGGTCCGTTTTTGAGGCTTCATCTCTACAAGCTGAACCTGGATACCCCGCTGAGCCAGCTGCCAGGCCGCTTCGCACCCCGCCAGGCCGGCACCCACTACGGTGACGCCGGGGGCCAAATTTGCGCCCATGGTCAGTTCCCCGCCTTTTTTGCGGCGGTGCGCTTGGCCGTGGTTTTTTTTGCACCAGAGGCCGCAGCTTTTTTACCGGTGGATTTGGCCGTCTTGGCCTTGGCCGGAGCGGCCGCTTCCTCTTCGCCCTCTGTCTTTTTGGCCGTTTTCTTATAGCCGCCCCGCTTATCTTCCGGCAGGAAGTTGGGACAGTTTTCATTGATGCAGAAAGGCTTTTTAAAGCCACGGCCTGCTTTTTTGAACATGGTCTGGCCGCACTCCGGGCAGGTCTCCTTTACCGGCACATCCCAGGTCATAAACCCACAGGCGGCTCCCTTTTCACAGGCATAATAGGTATACCCCTTTTGGGAGGTACGTTTTAAAATCCGGCCGCCGCACTTGGGGCATTTGCCGGGCATTTCCACCACCAGGGGCTTGGTAAAGGTGCACTCTGGATAGCCGGGGCAGGCCAAAAACCGGCCAAACCGGCCCGTTTTTACCACCAGATGGCGGCCGCATTTGTCGCAGATCTCCTCGGACACCTCGTCCGGGACCTTGATCCGCTCCCCTTCCATGGCCTTTTCCGCATCCTGGAGCTCCTTATCGAAACCGGTGTAAAACTCGGACAATACATCCTGCCATTTTTTCTTACCGGCCTCCACCTCGTCTAGGCTGTCCTCCATACGGGCGGTAAATTTCAAGTCTACAATATCGGTGAACCGCTCTTCCATGAGCTTGGTCACCACTTCTCCCAGAGGCGTGGGGCGGAGGAATTTTCCTTCCTTTACCACATATTCCCGGTCCAAAATGGTGGAAATGGTGGGCGCATAGGTGGAGGGGCGGCCAATGCCCTTTTCCTCCATAGCCCGAATCAGCGTAGCCTCTGTATAGCGCTGGGGGGGCTGGGTAAATTTCTGCTCCTTCACCAGCTTATCCAAATGCACCGTCTCCCCCTCCCGCAGGTCCGGCAGCGGGGATTGGGGCGCCTCTTTCTCATCGTCCTTGCCGTCGTCATACACCGCCGTATACCCGGCAAACTTAATCGAAGAGTGGTTGGCCCGGAACAGGTAGCCCGCCGACTGGGCATTGATGGTGACGCTGTCATACACGGCGCTGTCCATCTGGCTGGCGGTAAACCGGCTCCAGATTAGGCGGTAGAGCTTATACTGGTCTGATGTCAAATCTTTTTTGATCCCGTCCGGCGTCAAAAACACATTGCTGGGACGGATGGCCTCATGGGCGTCCTGGGCGGAGCCTTTGCTTTTAAACACCCTGGGCTTGCCCGGGTGGTATTGTTCCCCATAATGGCCGGTGATAAAGGAACGGGCCGCCTGCAGCGCCTCATCCGATAGACGCAAAGAGTCGGTACGCATGTAGGTGATCAGACCCACGGTCCCCTCCCCGGCAATATCCACGCCCTCATATAGCTGCTGGGCAATGGACATGGTGCGGCGAGGCGTCATGCCCAAACGGCGGGAGGCCTCCTGCTGCAAGGTGGAGGTGATAAACGGGGGCGGCGGAGATTTCTGTTTGTCCTCCCGCTTCACCGACTGGATGGTAAAAGGGCTGGCCTGGACAGCCTGTTCCACGGCCAGGACTTCCGCCTCGCTCTTGAGTTCCTGTTTCTTCTTTAAATCCCCATAAAACTTGGCCACAAACTGACCCGGCTTTTCAATCCGGGACAGGTGGGCATCCAACAGCCAGTACTCCTGGGGCTGGAAGGCCCGGATCTTCTCCTCCCGGTCTAGAACCATCCGGGTGGCCACGGACTGCACCCGCCCGGCGGAAAGGCCCCGGCGGATCTTTTTCCACAGCAGTGGGCTCAGCTTATAGCCCACGATCCGGTCCAAAATGCGCCGGGCCTGCTGGGCGTCCACCAGGTCCTGGTTAATGGCCCGGGGGTGCTGAATGCTCTCCTGCACCACCTTTTTTGTAATCTCGTTAAAGGTAACCCGGTTGGCCTCCTCATCGGATAAACCCAGCAGCTCTTTTAGGTGCCAGGAAATGGCCTCTCCCTCCCGATCCGGGTCGGTAGCCAGGTATACTTTGTTGCTGTTTTTGGCCGCTTTCCGCAGCTCGGCAATGGTGTCTTCCCTGCCTTTTACCGGCTGATAGTCCGGGATAAATCCATGCTCTATATCTACGCCCATGGTGCTCTTTGGCAAGTCCCGCAGATGTCCCATGGAGGCTGTTACCCGATAATCATCCCCCAGATACTTGCCAATGGTCTTGGCCTTAGCCGGGGACTCCACAATCACAAGATTGGTCTTTGCTTTCGCCATGCAGTATGATCCTCACTTCTCTTTTTTGATATTCAACGAAAAACGCTTTCCCTGCCGCTGCACTACGTAGCCCTTCAGCTCCAACATGGTCAGGGCGGACAGGGTCCGGGAGGCGGGCAAATTGGCCCGCAAAATGATGTCGTCTACTTGGGTCTCGTCGGTATCCAAAACGGAGACCACCGAGCTCTCGTCTGCACTGAGATTCTGAAATTCCACTTTTATGTCAATATAGTCTCTGTCTTTTCCCTTGTCAATCTCTTTTTTTGTCGAAGCCACCGCCTGCGCCTGACTTTTTACCAGCGGTTCCGCCGCCGGCTCCTGGATTTCCGGCGCTTTTTCCAGGGGTTGGCTGGGCACCCGGCGAATTTTGTCCGGATACAAATTATAATACTGGGCCAAGATGTCCCAGCCCTGGGTCACGGCGGCTGCACAATCCTTAAGCAGCTCGTTAGAGCCGGCGCAGGCAGGTGCATCAATGTTCCCAGGCACCACAAAAAGATCCCGCCCCTGTTCCAGGGCACGGGACGCTGTAATCAAAGCCCCGCTGCGCTCCGGCGCCTCTACCACCAGGACCCCGGCGGAAAGGCCGCTTAAAATCCGGTTGCGTACGGGGAAGTTGCGCCCCTCCGGCTGGGTGCCGGGCGGATACTCCGTCACCAGGGCCCCAACTGCCGCCACGTCCTCATAGAGCCGGCGGTTATGCCGGGGATACACCACGTCCAGACCATTGCCCAAGACGCCAACCACCGGGCGGCCAGAACGTAGGGCGCCCCGGGCCGCTGCGGAATCAATGCCGGACGCCAGGCCGGACACGATCAAACCGCCGCCTTTGGACACCTCATAGGCGATCTGTTCCGCCATGCGCAGGCCGTAGGGCGTGGCCCGCCTCGTACCTACGACGGCCACAGCCGCCTCTTCATCCATAGCAGGCAACATACCTTTTATATATAGCAGAATGGGTGGGTCATAGATGTTCCGCAGCCGCTCCGGGTACTCTGCATCCTGGATGGTCAAAATGCGGCCGCCCAGTTCCAGCGTCTGCTCCAGGGCCTTCCGAGCCGGGACTAGATCTTTATCTCCCAAGGCCGCCTTTTCCCGTTGGCTCAGCTCCGGCAATGCTTCATAGGCCGTTTGATCGGCAAAATACACCGCCTCCGGCGTGTGGAAATGCGCCAAAAGGCTCCCCGCCGTTTTAGCGCCTACACCCCGCCGGGACGCCAGCCAGATCCAGTATTTCAGCCCAGACATCTGCCTCCCCCTTTTTCTATCTCCGATACATCTCCCACATGACAATGGAGGCCGCTACCGCAGCGTTTAAGGACTCACAGCGTTCCGCCATGGGAATCACAACAGCGTTTTGACAGGCGGCCAGCAGTTCCGGAGATAGCCCCCGGCCCTCATTGCCCACAGCCACCACGCAGGCACTTAGATCCACGGTCCGAATATCCAAAGCATCCTGATGCAGCGCCGCCCCATATAGGGGCAGATCCAAAGCCCGGATTTGTTCCAGCAGCTCCTCCCCGCCTTGGAAGAATGGCATACGGAAAATAGCGCCCATAGAGGCCCGCACCGTTTTCTCATTGTACGGATCTGCGCAATTCCCGTATAGCAGGACGCCATCTACTGCAAAGGCATCCGCCGTACGCAAAACCGTTCCCACATTCCCCGGGTCCTGGATGTCTTCCAACAAAATATAGCGGCCCCTCTGAAGCTGTGCGTCCTGCTGCTGCGGCATCGCACAGGAAAAGACGACCTTCTGCGGGGTTTTTAGAGTGGAAACCCAGTCTATAAGCCCTTGCGGCACGTGGAAAATATACTTAGCCGGCACCTGGGGCACTTCCGCCTCCGCCGTCAGTACGATTTGTATATCTGCTTTTGAAGCCGCCGCCTCCTGCAGCAGCTTTTTGCCGTCACAGAGAAACTCCCTGCGCTCTTGCCGATAAGCCCGGTCCATCCCCAGTTTACGCATATGCAAAATCCAAGGATTTTTCCGACTGGAAAGTGTGTCCATATTCTCGTCTCCTAGGCCCGCAAATGGGGCATGCGGCCAATGGCGTTTGTGCCAATTATGCCCAAAGTGTCAGTTTATCTTATCACACTCGAAAAAACTTTTCAACTCATATCCCCCAGCAAAACCAGCATACCAGGGCCAGCCTGCAATTTGTGCAGCATCTAAACCGCCTGTCTGCAAAATGGCGGGCCCCTTTATTTGCACAAACTATGCGCCAAAAACTTGGGCAGGTATGCATGGGTTTTGCATAGTTCTCAGCCTAAGCTTGTGTATTTTTCATAAAAACCGCATTTATATTGCTTTTTCCCGGTTTTTATTCATTTTGTAGTTGAAATTAACAGGCTTTAGCGATATAGTCACAGACGTCTTCCAAGTGGAGATGATTTTAGAAAAGAGGGAATCAAAATGAAAAAAATAAGTAAATTGCTTACGCTGCTTTTGGCGCTGTGCATGGTCTTTGCTTTTGCTGCCTGCTCCAACACGGACGGTGGCAATGACGGAGATAATGGCGATGACGCCGGTTACACGCTGGTGGAAGACGGAAAGCTGATTATGGCCACCAACGCCCAGTTCCCGCCTTATGAGATGGTTGCCGACGGCGAGGGTGTGAACGGCTCTGGTTTTGAGGGCATTGACGTAGAGATCGCCTTTGCCATTGCTGAAAAATTGGGCCTGGAGCTGGAAATCGACGATATGGAGTTCACCTCTGCCCTGCTGGCGGTACAGAACAACTCCGCCGACATCGTGCTGGCCGGTCTAAGCTACCGGGAGGACCGGGACCAGGTTATGGACTTTACAGACAGCTATGCCACCGGCGTACAGGTGGTTATCGTTCCCGAGGGTTCTGACATTGCCGATCTAGACGACCTAGAGGGCAAGCTCATCGGCACCCAGGCCGGCACCACCGGTTATGTCCTGGCCTCCGATACGCCGGAGAACGGCGGTTACGGCGAGGAGAATGTGCGGGCCTATGACAACGGCGCTACTGCTGTTCAGGCCCTGCTCAACGGCCAGATCGACGCTGTCATCATTGACCAGGGCCCTGCCGAGGCCTATGTGGATGCCAACGAGGGACTCACCATTCTGTCTACAGAGTGGGCCATTGAAAACTACTGCGCCGCTGTGGATGAGAGCAACACCGCCCTGCTGGACGCTGTGAACACTGCGCTCAACGAGCTGATTGAAGACGGCACGGTCCAGACCATTATTGACAAGTACATTACAGCTGACTAATTCTTTTCAAATGCAAATCGGGGCGGCCCATTGCGGCCGCCCCGCCTACTATATGCCGAAGGGAGAAGGCAAATGGATCTAGCGGCATTATATGAATCCCTGTCCAACATGCCTGCCAGTGATCTCAGTGTTTGGCAGGACATCTTTGTCCAGTTCTATAAGGCCTTTTTATTGGAGGATCGCTGGCAGCAGTATCTCCGGGGCCTTGTGACCACATTGGAAGTGACGGTGATCGCCCTGGCCATTGGCATTGTATTGGGTGTGCTGATTGCAGCCATCCGTACGGCCCATGACCAACAGCGGCCGGGTAAGCGCAACCCGGTGCTGGTCTTTTTCAACGGCGTTTGCAAGGTCTATGTCACAGTCGTCCGGGGTACGCCTATGATGGTGCAGCTGCTGATCATGGGTTTTGTCGTTTTTGCCAGCAGCCGCAACGCCACCATGGTAGGCGCCTTCACCCTAGGCCTTAACTCCGGAGCGTACATAGCGGAGATCATTCGGGGCGGGCTCATGTCCCTAGATCCCGGGCAGATAGAGGCCGGGCGCTCTTTGGGTTTGGGCTATGTGGACACTATGCGGTTTATTGTTGTCCCCCAAGCCTTTAAGGCCATTTTGCCATCCCTGGGCAATGAGTTTATTACCCTGCTAAAGGATACGTCTCTCATCTCCGTCGTGGCCGGGCGGGAAATCGTCTATTTTGCCCAGGCCATTGTAGCCCGCACCTATGAAGCCATGTTCCCCTTTATTATTGTCGCCATTATGTATTTGATCCTGGTGCTGATCTTCACTTGGCTCCAGGGTAAACTGGAAAGGAGGCTGCGGCAAAGTGATCGACGTTAAACACCTTTCCAAATCTTTTGGCGCCAACCTGGTACTGGACGACATCTCCGAGCACATCAGCCCCGGGGAAAAGGTGGTCATCATCGGCCCCTCCGGGTCCGGCAAGTCCACTTTTCTACGCTGCCTAAACCTGCTGGAGTTCCCCAGTTCCGGCACCATCATCTTTGACGGCCAGGACATCACCGCCAAGAATGTAAAGATCGACGCCGTGCGCCAGCAAATGGGCATGGTGTTCCAACACTTCAACCTCTTCCCCAACATGACCATCCGGAAAAACATTACCCTGGCCCCCGTCCGCACCGGCCTGATGAAAAAAGAGGAGGCGGATGAGGCTGCCACCCAGCTGCTGCGCCGGGTCGGCCTGGAGGACAAGGCGGACAGCTATCCCTCCCAGCTCTCCGGCGGCCAGAAACAGCGGATCGCCATTGTCCGGGTTCTGGCCATGCATCCCAAGGTCATGCTCTTTGACGAGCCCACTTCCGCCCTGGACCCGGAGATGGTGGGCGAAGTTCTGGAAGTTATGAAGGAGCTGGCCCAGGAGGGGATGACCATGGTGGTGGTCACCCATGAGATGGGCTTTGCCAGAGAGGTGGGCACCCGGGTCCTGTTTATGGACGGGGGCAAGATCCTGGAGCAAAACGAGCCCCACGAGTTTTTCGCCCACCCCAAGGAACAGCGGACCATCGACTTTTTATCCAAGGTTTTATAAACGCAAAAAGGCCACAAGCTGCTTTGTATCTCAAGTGAATATTGTTGTGTGAATACGGTGTAGCCATTGGCTATGCCGTTTTTTCCTTTAAGAAAGGCTTTTTGTTGATGTGCTCTTGGAAGTATTCTTCCATTTCTTCGGCTGTTGGCTCTCTGACAATACCAACACCGTTGTAGTAGATCGCAACTTCCTGATAACGCTTGCCATCTTTGTATTCGGGTGTGGATATCACGATTTTCTCAATAAATTCGTGTACCAGTTCGGGCGTGAGGGCGTTGGGACGGGTAACCTGTTTTGCTTTGTCAATGAACCGCTGCAAGCCTTCGGTTTTGATTTTGGCGTTTTCAAGCTCATCTTCCAAAGCAGGAATACGGTCTTTCAACTCGCTCTGCTCATTTTCAAGGGACATCGACATCGTAGCAAATCGCTCATCGCTGATTTTACCGGTTGCGTTGTCTTCATAGAGCTTTTGGATGATTCCGTCAATCTCCCGCACACGCAGTTTTGCCTTATCAAACTCCCTGCGTTTTTCAGCAAGCTCTTTCTTTCGTTTCACAAAAAATGATGTAGTGCGAGCCCTGAAGATATATAACGAGGACTAAGTGTCATTCCCCAGGGACGATATAGCGATGCTCTCTGT